>JADLFD010000264.1 GCA_020845805.1 Verrucomicrobiales bacterium
AGCGTGGTGCTGGTCAACCTCGTGGTGGGTCAATGGCTCTGCCGCTCCGCGGTGCTCCGTGAGTTCCGCGACGCCGTCGCCCGACTCCAACCCAAGGCCGCCGTCGCGGGCTGATCCCCTTCCCTCACGCCGGACGCCCTGCGCGGTCCCCGGCCCTCCCTCATCCTCCGTCCCCCTGTCTCCCCCTCTCTCGGTGCTGATCTGCGATGTCCGCGGATTCGCCCCCCACCCCATGGCCACCGCGATCTCGCGATCCCCGGCCGTGGGCTTCGCCGATTTCCCACCCACCCCCATCCCTCCGTATCCCCCCCTCTGTGTGTCGATCTGAGAGCTCTGGGGATCAACCAGAGTTCTTCTGTCGATGGTCTCAAGCTCTCCCCTCGGCATCGCGGTCGCCGTGCCCCGTGCTATTCGCAGATCCACGAAGAGAAAGGGCCGGGGGACAGCCCCCGGCCCAGTTCGTTCCAGCCTCTGCCTTGCGAAGCGTACCGCCAGCCTAACGGACGCTCCGGAAGAACTTCGGTCCCGTGCCCGTGGGCACGGCGTACGGACTCGTCGCACCCGCGACCGCGGTGTACGGCCCCTCAACGGTCGAGGCCGACTCCAGGGTGCCCGTGAAGGCAATCGACGCACCGCCTGCCGTGCGCGTGATCGCCACTTCGGGCACCACCACCCCGCCCTCCACCAACTTCACCACGCTGCTGGTGATCGACTTGCCCGGCACCGAGATGACCACTCGGAATTGCGCGGTGAGATCCGCCGCCACCGGGAACAACCGGTAGCTGGCCGCCGTGGCCCCCGCGATGTCGACGAACCCGGCGCCGTCATTGCGTTGCCACTGATAACTGAACGTGGAGGGCGTCCCCTGCCGAAGCGCCGTGGCCTCCGCTTCGAAGGTCGAAGCGCGCGGTGCTTTGCCGTACTCCAGCTTCACATTCTGAATCACCCATCCCGGGACACTCGCGGTGGTGCACTCGTCCCAGGCGCCCACGAACTCGACCGCCAACGTGTCCCCCTGCTGGAAGGCACCCAGGATCACCGTGCTGGTGATGAAAGTGCCCGCCGCGTAGCCAGGGGAATCCCCATTGAAGGCTCGCTGGTCCTTCAGGACACCACTCCCCTTCACCACGCCCGTCGCATAGCCGTTGGCGGTGAAGTTGTCCGGATTCACCGGCGCAAAAGCCCCACCGTTGACGCTGAGGCGCACCTGCCCCGCATCCCAGTAGTCCCCTTCGAACGAGTACCGGTGCGTGAAGGTCAGCGTGACCTCCTCGGTCTTCGGCACCACATAGCCAGGACTCTTGAGCTGGGTGTTGTACGGGCCCGTGCACGCACTCTCCCCACCGTCCGCACTCCAACCCGTGCCCGCCGCATGGCCCCACGGACCGGGAGGCGCCGTCGCCGTGTTCTCCACCGTGTAGCCGCCGTCCGTGGCCGTGAAGTCCGCGGAGGCAAACCCCACCACCGGCGAAGGAAGACTCGCCCCCTGGTCGGTGGGCTGCTTCGTGAAGGCGAGGTCCACATTCGGATCCGCATAAGCCGAGAGAAACGCACCCGGCAGGGGCGGAAGGCTCGCCGCCTCCGTGCTGTCCGTCGACTTGCGCCAGGCGATCTGCAGGAAGTCACCACCGCCACCCTCCTTGAGCAGGGCCATGACTCCATAACGCCGGCCCGCCTGCAGGGTGATGGGCGTGGCGGTGGTCGCCGCGTCGCCGCTTTCGGGTTCCATGAAGGCACCGCAACACCCGGTCTCGATGCAGATCGGCGTGTCCGACGCCGGGTTCGGAATGGTCTCGTTCGTGCTGAGATACAGCCGGCCCGCGTCATCCGACTTCAGGAAGAAGTAGTACTCCCCGGTTTCCGTCGGTGTGATCCACCCGGTCATGCGCGCGAGATACGCCTCGTGACTGTCGTCCACAAACAAGGTGCGCGTGTCGAAGCTGCCCTTGAGAAAACCCGCCGTGGTCGGCGTCCCCGCCACCACCCGCGCGTCGCTCAAGCCACGTTGCAGGTCGGAATCCGCCGCGCCCGAGATATTGTCGTAGTGCTCGAACTTCAAGTATCCCGTCAGCAGGACCCAGGACGAGAAGGAGACTTTGCTGTCCGCCGCGACGCTGTTCGCCGGGAACGCCTGATCCTTCACGTTGTTGATCGTGACCTGGTAGGTCTTGCCCGCGGTCTGCGCCGAGGTGGTCAGGATGACAATGTTGTCCCCCGCACTCCCCGCCGGTGCCGCGAGCGCCGCCGACACGACCGTCAACCCGTCCGATACGACGTAGTTGGTCACACTCTGCGCGCTGACCGGGTCCAGCGGCTCGGAGAACCAGAGGCGCACGCCATTCAATGTTTCCGTGCCCGCCGCGTAAGAGAGGGTCGGAGCGATGCGATCCGCGGGCTTCACGGTCAGCACGACGGCGCCGCTGGTCACGGTTCCGAACGCATTGCTCACCACCACATCATACGACCCGGCGTCCGCCAGGGTGATGCTCGTGAGCGACAGCGTCGCCTCGGTCTTCCCATCGAGGGCCGCCCCGCCCTTGCGCCATTGATAGCTCAACGGCGGCGTGCCGGTGGCCGCCACGCTCAGCAACACCGCGTTGCCTTCGAACAGATTGCGGTCCGGCGCCTGCGGCGCGGTGACGATCACCGGCGCGATGCCCGCCGCAAAATAGAGCTCCTGCAACTGCTCCCCGGTGAGCGCCTTGTCGAACACCGCCACCTCATCAATGCCGCCCAGGAAGGGGTCGCCCGAGGTGTTGAAGATGCCGCCACCCCCAATGTTGAAATTGAACGCGCTCGTTCCGTAGTTCTCCACCGTCTGCGTCACGGTCGAAGCCGCCACGCCGTTCGTATAAAGCGTCGCCGACGCGCCGTCTCCGACCAGGGCGATGAACCCCCACTCCTGGTCGCGGAACGGGAACGGGACCTTGATGTTGGTGCCGTACGCGTTGATCCACGCCTCGATGTTCGCACCGCTGTCCGCATCACCAAACTCGAGCAGATCGTTCTGACCGAAATACCCTCCCCGCCCGGAGTGGATCGCCCCACGACGGATCCATCCGGTCACCGTGAACTGCGCCAGGTCGTTCAGCGTCGCGGGCGTTCCCACAAACCCAGCCGTCCCGTTGAACCCGCCACCCGTGTTCCCCGCCTCAAACCCGCTGTAACCAGGAGGCCGCGGACCCGCCGCCGCGCCGTCCATGCCCGGATTGTACGCGCCGTCCCCCGACGCCCCGGAGGTCCCTGCGTTGACCGCCACCGGCAAGGTCGACGGCGCCGTGTACGCCCCTTCGCCCAGCCGATAGTACGCCAGCGGCGCACTCGCCAGGACCGCCTGGGCATAACCGGTGCCGCTCTTGTAGTGCGCATCCACGTCCGCGGCGCTCAGCGCCTTGCCGTAGATCGCCACCTCGTCCGCGGTGCCGTTCCACCAAAAACTCGAATCACTGCGCCCGCCGATGAACAACGCCCCGCCCACGCCCGGCACGTACCCGGTCGGGGCCGCCGAGGCCACCTGCACGCCGTTCACATAAACGAACGCCGTCGTCCCATCGTACACCGCCACCACGTGATACCAGTCCCCCACCACCGGCGCTCCCCCTCCCACGATGCTCACCGAAGTGCTCGTGCCATTCTGGTTGTACATCCGGAAGTTCCAGCCGTTGTCCACCTGGTACAACAGCCACCCCGCGCGAGGTGACGCAAACTGCCCCGACGACAGCGCGCACGTCGGCGCCGCGGTCGTGGTCTCCGCATTCGGATTCAGCCATGCCTCGACCGTGAACGCCCCGGTGGGATTCAGCGCCTCGAGGTATGGCACCGTCACCGCGGTCCCCGCCACCGCGTCCAGGGCCACCGCCGTGTCCGTGCCCCCGGCCGGCGCCCCCGCCACCGGATGGCTCGCCGCCCCCACGTAAAAGCCGTCCGCCAGCGCCCCCAGACTGCCCTGGTTGTCCGCCCGGTCACCGACCGGAACCGTCGCCTGGTCGTTGAGCCGCCAATAATGCAGAGGCCCGTGTGAGAGTACTTTTGCTGGATAGTCAGCCCCGCGCGCGGCCAGGCACGCACCGAGGATCGACACACTCACTAATGGAATGAATCCGAGTCTGGAATGTTGTCTCATTGGAGTTGGTTTGGTTCCCGTTTCCCGCCGTTCCGCAACGCCTAGCTATCGGCCTCACCCCGCCTTGTCCAGTCATGTTCCGCAAAAACACCGTTCAACTCACTCACTCACTATGCAATTCATCAGACCCACTCACTTCAGTCATACAAACCAAGAAGTCCACTCACTGAATTGAATTCACTCCACTTACTCGAAGCCACCGCTTCATCCCCGCGTCGCCGCCCGGTTCGCCACAGTTTCCTTCCCGTCATCGCGCATCGCGCCACCGTGCCCCTATCGACCGACGCCTATGCACGCGGCCCTTCCAACACAGTCACTTCCCTCTCCCGGCGCCGCCACCGCCCGGTCGCACCCACGACCCGCGACGCCACCGGTCCCGCGCCCCGAACGCCGCGGCGACGCGCACAGGAATATTCTCGATCCCGCGAGATGGTCCGCCTGGATCTGCGTCGCGCTTTCCCTCCTCTTCGCTCCCCCTTCCCACGCCGCCGAAGCCCCGGAGGTTCTGATCCTGAAGGAATACCGCGCCTTCCAACTGCCCGGCATCCCGGTCCTCGATTGGGGCAGCAAACCCTTCTCCCTCGACCTGCACGTGGCCCCCGCCGCCGCCGCGCCGCTCGTCCAGGCCTCCCTCACACGCCCCGGCGCGGTGTCACAACCGCTGACTCCAGCCAACGGGGACGACGGTTGGGTCTGGGTGAGCGAGTGGCCCTCCGCCGCCGACCTGGATCGCGCGTTCCCCTCCGGAAGCCCCGCTTCG
>JADLFD010000265.1 GCA_020845805.1 Verrucomicrobiales bacterium
CCTCCCAGCAGATCGAATTCGATTCCGCTCTGGTCGATCCCACCGGAGCCCCTTTGCCGAAGCTCCGTCACTAATCGTTCCCCACTCTCGTCCTCCACCCAACAATTCCCATGAGCAACGTCCTGAACTGGCAGCTTGGTCGCGAGATGGAGTATCCCTACGAGGCGGCCTATCCGAACGAGCAGTTCGCCTTCGTCTTCAACATCAACCGCTGCATCGGGTGCCAGAGCTGCACCATGGCCTGCAAGTCCACCTGGACCTTCGGCAAGGGCCAGGAATACATGTGGTGGAACAACGTCGAAACCAAGCCCTACGGCGGCTACCCGCACCACTGGGACGTCAAGACCCTCGACCTGCTCGAGCAAGCCAACCCGGGCGGCCAGACCTGGTCCGGGGAACCCCGCGAGAAGTTGGGGCCGTACGGCAAGTTCAACGGCAAGACCATTTTCGAAGCGAGCAAGACCTTCCTCGGTCCCGAAGGTGCCAATCGCGCGCTCGGGTATCTGCCGACCGACGACGAATGGGCCGCGCCGAACCGTTACGAGGATAATCCGGCGGGCGCCGAAAAGGGGGCCCGGGGCCATTACTTCAAGGGTGGCGAGACGTTGCCGGCGCACAAGACTTGGTTCTTCTATCTGGCCCGGATTTGCAACCATTGCAGCTACCCGGCCTGCCTCGCGGCCTGCCCGCGGAACGCGATCTACAAACGTCCCGAGGACGGCATTGTGCTGATCGACCAGGAGCGCTGCCGCGGCTACCGCAAGTGCATGGAGGCTTGTCCGTACAAGAAGACCCTTTACCGCGGCTCCACCCGGGTCAGCGAAAAGTGCATCGCCTGTTTCCCTCGCGTGGAGGGCCGCGACCAGCACGGCGGCGGGTTGCCTATGCAGACCCGGTGCATGGCCGCCTGTGTCGGGCACATCCGGCTGCAGGGGTTGATCGAAATGAACCAGGACGGCACCTGGAAGGAGAACCGGCAGCACCCGCTTTACTACCTGGTCCACGTGGCCAAGGTCGCGCTCCCGATTTATCCGCAGTTCGGCACCGAGCCGAACGGCTATTACATCCCGCCGCGCTGGGTGCCTCGCGAATACCTGCGCCAGATGTTTGGGCCCGGCGTCGACGCGGCGATCGAGCGCTACAGCGCTCCCGACCGCGAGCTGTTGGCCGTCCTCCAGCTCTTTGGCAAGGACCATCGCATCTGCCACCGCTACGAAATCAAGGAGGGGCCGAAGGTGTTCGAAACGGAGATTCGCGGGAAGAAGATCGATCTCTTCAACGACACCATCATCGGCTACGCCCGCGATGGCACGAAGATCATTGAAACCACCGTCGAAGAACCGCTTCACGTTCGTCCCAACCAACATGCCAACTCCATCTGAAGAAGGTAGAAGGCAGAAGGTGGAAGGCAGAGGTGGGGAATGGGCGGCTCGGACCGACACACCACGCCGTTCGGTGTTTCCCAACTTTCGAGCGCCGCAGGAATCGCCGGACCCGAGCGATGGGGAGTGCCTCGCCGCGGACGGACGGACCGCTCCAACCGGAGCGCGGAGCTCTGCTCGGCGCGAATCCGTCCGAACGCCCGGCGACGCCGCGGTGGCGCGCGCTTTCGTTTACCGGCACCTGGCCTGCGGATTCGAAGATCCGACCATCGAAACCTGGGATTACCTCGCGTCGTCGGCGGGGAGTGCGAGCCTGCGGGAAGCGGTGACGGTTCTGGCAGCGGAAAACCCATCCCTGGTCGACGCGGCCCGGGCCTTCGGAGAGCGGTGGGCTTCGGAAGGGTTTGATGAATTCCAATCCACTTACCTGGCGGCCTTCGGTCATGCCGCCCGCGGGCAGTGCCCGATGAACGAAATCGAGTACGGGGATTTGAAGGCCGATCCGTTGTTTCAGCCGCACCGGCTCGCCGATCTCGCGGCGTTTTACCGGGCCTTCGGGCTCGAGTTGACGGAGGACGCGACCGAGCGGCACGACCACTTGTGCCTGGAGCTTGAATTCATGTGCGTGCTGGCCGCGAAGGAGGCGTGGGCCATCGAGCAGGCCTCCTCTCCCCTGCCCTCTCCTCCATCCGATGGAGCCGAGGGAGCCATCGCAGCGATGGAGCCAGGCCTGGCAGATCACGACCACCTGGGCATCGTTCGTGATGCACAGAAAAAATTCCTCCGAGAACATCTGGGCCGTTGGGCGCCCGCCTTTGCGCGGAGGCTGCACGGCCTCGCGGGTGACTCGGCCCTCGGCGCATTGGCGGAACTGCTCCGCGTGTTTGTGGAATCGGAATGCCGACTGTTTGGGGTGCCGGCCGGAAGCGAGGACTTGCTCCTGCGGCCGGTGGATGAAACCACGGAGAGCCTCTGCGACTCCTGCGGCGTTCATGCCCGGCCGCCCGGCGCGTTGCCTCCGGAACCCGTGGAGACATGAGCCGCTTTCATTACGACGATGACTTCGTGGAGGCCGCGGTGTTCCGTTGCGCCACCGGGCATTTCCCGCGGGTGGCTCCCGCCTTAGTCCGGCGTTTCCAGCGTGCGCGCGAAGCCCTCTACAAGATCGCGGATCCCGATGCCCGGGACGCGGCCTTCCGGCGTCTGCACGTGGACTGGTTCCGCGAATGGGAGCTGGACAGGCCCCTGTTGGAGTTGCTGAGCGAGTTCCCTGCCATCACCGCTGGTTGCCATGCCCTGGTCGTGCGGTTGGCCCGCGGTGGGCCAGACGAGGGATCGGAGCTTTACGTCAACGAGGCGGGGGTGCGTCACGGCGTCCTGGCCCTGCGCGTGGAGCGCTTGCTGGAAGGGGAGGAGGCCAAGTGCTTTCTGCGCCACGAACTCATGCACCTGCATGACATGGTCGACCCCGGGTTTGGCTACTCGGCGGAGGTGCGGCTGCCCGGATGGAACTCAGCGGCCCAGCGTCTGACCCGGGAGCGCTACCGGCTCTTGTGGGACGTCACGATCGACGGTCGGTTGACGGCTCGGGGCTATCCAGTGGGGGCAGGCCGCGAATCGCACCAGGCCGCGTTCGAGAAAGCCTACTCGTTCTGGGACGCGAACCGGCGAGCGGCGGTTTTCGAATTGCTCTGGCTGAACCCAGCGC
>JADLFD010000266.1 GCA_020845805.1 Verrucomicrobiales bacterium
ATCTGCCCCCCGTCACGCAGACCTCCGCCACGTCCAAGGTCGCCGGCCTGCTGGACATGACGTTCGTCGTGCTCGAGGCGGAGAAGACGCAGAGCGATCTGGCGAAGAAAGCCATCGAGCTCCTGGGCGAGTCCCGCGCCAACGTCGCAGCGGTTCTGAACAAGCACGACCGCTATCTGCCCAAGAAGCTGGATACGGATCTGTAGAAGGCGCATCGCTCGCCGAAAATGGACCCGCCCCATCGCGGGCGAGGGCACGATTCGGATTCGTCGCTCGTGACACGCGGGCACGCCGGAATGGCAAGATTTTTGGCAGGCATCCCGTCGAGGGTCCGCCTTCGAGGGTCTCGATGTCCTGCCGGTAGGAGGAAACCGGATGACGGAACGCGCCGCCGGGTCGGCACGCCGCCATCCCCAACATCAGTCTGCCAGCCTGTAGCTCGCGTCCTGCGAAGTGACCGGGACGAAGTCTGTAAGCGCCCAATCTCTCCCGCGCGTGTCGATCCTATTCAATAGACTGTATTTCCAACTCCGACCGCTGATTCCCATGCGGCTGCGCGTGGCCATCCGCTCCCGGGTTCTCAACCGCCGGCGCGTGGACCAGTTTCGTGACTGGCCGATCGATCCGGCCGCCGGCCGCCGGCCCCTGAACTGGCCGGGCTGGCCCGGGGGCAAGCAGTTCGCGGTCGTCCTCTCCCATGATGTGGAAACGGGATCGGGCCTGGCCGGGACCGAGGCGCTTGCCCAGGTCGAGGAAGACCGGGGCTTCCGCTCCTCCTTCAACTTCGTACCCGAGGGCGAGTACGAGACCCCCGCCTCCCTGCGCGCCAGCCTCGCGGCTCGCGGCTTTGAGATCGGAGTCCATGACCTTTCGCACGACGGCAAGCTCTACAGCTCCCGCGCCTCGTTCCGCGAAAGCGCCAAGCGCATCAACGGCCACCTCCGCGCCTGGAACGCTCGCGGTTTCCGCTCCGCGTTCATGCTCCACCGGCTCGATTGGCTGCATGACCTGGACGTGGACTACGACGCCTCGACCTTCGACGTCGATCCGTTCGAACCGCAACCGGACGCCGCCTCAACCATCTTCCCCTTCTGGGTGCCGCGACCCGCGGCCAAACCCGGTTTCGCCCCCCTGACCTCACGCGAGGGCTTTGTCGAACTGCCCTACACGCTGCCCCAGGACTCGACCCTGTTCGTCTACCTGCGTCAGGAGAACATCGATCTCTGGAAGAAGAAGGTGGACTGGATCGCGGAGCGCGGGGGCATGGTTCTGCTCAACGTCCACCCGGACTACATCCGATTCCCCGGCACCACCGGGGACCGTGGCTGCTACCCTCCCGAGCACTACGCCAGCCTGCTGGAGTATATCCGCGACAAATACGCGGGCGCCTATTGGCAGGCGCTGCCGCGTGACGTCTCGCAGATGGTCCAGGCCCTGGAACCCGCCCGCCGGCCACGCCGACCGCGTCACGCGTGCATGCTCACCTACAGCTTCTTCGAGCAGGACAACCGCGTGCAACGCTATGCGCGCACCCTCGCGGCTCGTGGTGATGTGGTCGATGTCCTCTCGCTACGCCCGGTCCACCTGGACGACGCCCCCAACGGGCGCGCGGCGAAACCGGCCCTGTCCGAAGTCGACTCCGGCATCCGTGTCCACCACCTCCAAGACCGGCGTCGGAACGAAAAGGGACTTCTCGATTTCGTTGGCAAGATCGCCTCGGTCTTCACCAAGGCCGCCACCACCCTGGTGCGCCTGCAACGACTCAACCGGTACGAGGTCATCCACGTCCACAACGTGCCCGATTTCCTGGTGTTCGCGTCCTGGTACCCCAAGCTACGCGGCGCCCGGATCATCCTCGATCTCCACGACCTCCTGCCCGAGTTCTATCAGTCGAAGTTCAAAATCCCGACGAACTCCGTCACCTTCCGCCTCCTGCTGCTCTGCGAGCGGCTCTCCTGCCGGTTCGCGCATCATGTGATCGTGTCCAACGACCTGTGGCTGGAGAAGGTGGCGCAACGCTCTTCCCCCCCCGAGCGCACCACGGCCTTCGTCAACCACGTGGATACCGACCCCTTGCACAAGGTTGGCAAAGCCAAACCAATGGCTTCCCCTGACCTCATCACCGCCGTCTTCCCAGGCGGTCTGTATCATCACCAGGGACTCCACGTCGCCATCCGGTCCCTCGCGCTGCTCGCGCCCAAGTTCCCCAATCTGAACCTTCGTATCGTGGGTGACGGACCCGAGCGCCCGCGCCTGCTGGGCATGGTGGAGGAACTCGGCCTCTCCCAGCGGGTTTCCATCGAACCGCCCATCCCCATCTCCCGCATCCCCGAACTGCTGTCCACCGCCGACATCGGGGTCGTCCCCAAACTCGCCGAAGGTTTCGGCAACGAGGCCTACAGCACCAAGATCATGGAGTTCATGGCGGCAGGGCTGCCCGTCGTCGCCTCCCAGACGCGCATCGACCAGTTCTACTTCGGCAAGGGCGAGGTGCATTTCTTCGCTTCGGATAACCCGGAGGACATGGCCCGCGCGCTCTCCCAAGTCATCACGCAACCCGAACTGCGCGAGACCCTCGTGCGCAAAGGCCGCGATTATGTCGGCGTGAACAATTGGGGTACCAAGTCCCTGGAATACCTGGACCTGGTCGACCGGTTGATCGATTCCCGGTGAGCCGGATTCGGTGCGACGGCCCTCGCCGTGCCCACCGCACCACTTCGACCGACCGAACACGCTCGTGTCCCTCCGCCTCCATGCGTCTTGACCGCGCCCTGACCCTCGCGGTGGTCTCGCCCCTGCGGTCCGCCTCCCACCGCACGGCCGCGGCTCCGGCTCCCGTCCTGATGTACCACAGCGTCTCGGAGGATCCCGAGACCGGCGTCGCTCCCTACTACCGGCTCGCCACCCCGCCCGTCCTCTTCGAACAGCATCTGCAGATCCTGAAATCCCGCGGCTTTGTCGGGGTCGATCTGGCCACTCTCATGGCGCGCCCGACGCCCTCCGGTGTCGGGCGCCCGGTGGTCATCACTTTTGATGACGGCTTCCGCGACTTTCACACGCACGCCTGGCCGTTGCTCCAGCGCCACGGGTTCACGGCC
>JADLFD010000267.1 GCA_020845805.1 Verrucomicrobiales bacterium
CCCTATTATTTCGTGCACGGCGAGGGCGATGCCGCGCGCCCCACGCTCGGCGGCGTCCTGGCCACGATCTGCCCCGCCGACAAGAAGATCATCCATGGCATGCAGGATGCCGTCCTGGCCCCCTGCACCATCGCACCGGAGGACGGCGGAGCATGACCCTCTCCGAATACGCGCTGTTCGCCTTCAGCTCGCTGTTCGTGATCATCGATCCGATCGCCACGGTCCCCGTGTTCCTGGCGATGACGCCGAGCGATACCGTCGAACGCCGTGTGCGCACCGCGCGTCGCGCCTGTGTGATCGCGGCGGGCGCGCTCCTGGTCTTCGCCTACCTTGGCCGTCACATCTTCACTCTGCTCGGCATCACGCTCCCGGCCTTCCAGATGGCGGCGAGCATCATCCTGCTCCTGATCGCCCTCGATATGTTGCGCGGACAGCGATCCCGCGTGAAGGAGACGCACGAGGAAACCATTGCCGGCGTGGACAAGGAGGATATCGCGGTAACCCCGCTGGCCATTCCCCTGATGGCCGGCCCCGGAGCTATTTCCACCGCCATCCTGTTGCACAACAAGGCGGACACCGTCACCAAACAGCTCACCCTCTCGCTGGTCATCGTGGTGATCTGCACCATTTCCTTCTTTGTGCTCGCCCTGGGCGCACGCACGGCACGCTGGCTGGGCCCGATCGGCCTGAAGCTGGTCGAACGCCTCATGGGCCTGCTGCTGGCCGCCATCGCCTTCCAGTTCTTCCTCAACGCCCTGCGCGAACTGAAACTGGTGGCGTTCTAACCGGGCGCCTCATCCCCGGCACTCCGCCCCCAACCTCCCCTGCGGCCAGCGCCTCCCAGCTTCTCATTGCCGCCCCCGTCCCCCTCGGTTACTGCTACTGCACCGTGTCCCGCCGCTCCCAGGATGTTGGCATGATTCGTACCCTGACCGGCCTCGCCCTCGCCGGATGGGTGCTCGTGTCCGGCTGCGGCTCCCCGTTGCCAAACACGATTGAGATCCTGTCGGATCCCGTAAGCGTGGTGGCCACTTCGACGTTCGAGGAGCAGATCGGGATGTACCAACTCCGGGTCGCGCACGGCGACCGCGATTGGACCCTCCGTTCGTTCGTCCCGGGCGCGGGACGATCGGGAGGTCTCGATGCCGCCGCGCTCGCCATCGCCCTGCAGCAGCGCGTGGTCTGGCAGGCGCCCTATCTGTTCGTGCGCGAAAGCCACGAGGAACGCCGCGGCTGGCGCTCCACCGTCGACCACGTCTTCAAACTGGGAAGCGCCGGACTGCAACGTGTGGGCACCGTGGCAGCCGACACCGCCACGCCCGGCAGCCAACTCCGGGACGGCCGCTTCCGCGATGTCTACGATCGCCTGGAGTTCACGTTTCTGACCTCCCGTCCGCAGGCGCCCCGGTTCACCCTGGTCATGCTGGAACGCGACAGCCGCTTCGAAGTCGATCCCGAGGCCACGTGGCGGGAAGGAGAATCCGACTTCCGCGAAAGACTCCGCGAACTCGAACACCTCGCCCAACGCGCCGAACCCCTCACCGCGGAACGCGACCAGCGTCACGCCCGAGGTCTCGCCCTCTTCTGTCTCGCCTTCTCCCGATACTGCGAGCGCGACACCGAGTTTGCCGCCGCCGAGGCTGGCGCGCGAAAGGTCCTCGAGGATTTCGAATCCCTCCTGGCCGAGGCGCAGACGGTGCGCCCGCGGGAACTCGCGCCCAGCTCGGAGGAGGTCTTCCGCGCCAATCCCGCCCTGCTCAATCTGTTCGGGGAATCCCCCGCCCCCCGCACCTCTGAGCCCGCCTCCTCTGAAGCCCGCCCGATCGCCCCCACCGGAATCGGTCTTACCCCGCTTTAGTTCCCCACGCGCCATGAGCCAGGAATTCTCTCACCTCTCCGGAAAACTCCGTCACCAGATCCTGCCCCTCCTTCCCATTCCCACCGCACCCGACGCGCCACTGCGTCGTCGGGTGGCCCTGCCCCAGGGTGAGCTCGCCCAATTGCTCAACGGGCCGGAGCCCATTCGCTATCTGGCCACGCTTGAACTCCTCGCCGGCACGGTGCGAGGCAATCACTACCATCTCGCCAAACGCGAGACGGTCTACGTCCTGAGCGGCGCCCTCCGACTCACCGCGCTCGACCTGGACACCGGGGAACGCGTCGTCCTCGATCTGGCCGCGGGACACGCGGTGTTCATCGCCCCGCGGATCGCCCACGCCCTGCGCGTGACCGCCCCAGGCTGGGGCATCGAGTTTGCGCCGGATCCGCTCGACCCCGCCGACACCCTTCGCCACGCCCTGGACCCCACCTGATCTCGGTCTCCGTGCCGACTCCGCGGGCCTGCTGCTCAAACAGGTGATGGAGCGGCAGGACCCGACTCCACCCTTGCGGCCGCGACCGTGACCGCGACTGCGACCTCCCCCTGCGGCCAACGCAAGGTCACGTGGTCGCCACCCAGGGTCCCCAACCGTGTCGCCGACACCCCGAGGAGCCGAGCGCGCTCCACCAGACAAGCCGCATCGGTGGCCGCACAGACCATCACCACACCCGTCGGCGCCTCCCCGAACCAAAGCTCTCGCACAGGCATTCCCGCCGGAATGCTGCCTTCGGCCAGTTCCGCCACCACGCCCCTCTTGATCAGCACGCCCTGGTCATCGCGTCGAAGGCCGCCGCACGCCACCAACGCCGCCGCCAATCCTTCCGCCCCCACCGGAAAAACCTGCTTCACACCCCCTGCCCGGATCAATCCCACGAGCGCGGTGCGCAAGGTCCGCGCGAAGCCGAACTGCTCCTCCGACCACCTCTCCAAATCCGATCTCCCCAAGCGCGGAAGCTCCGGGCCTTCGCCCAACCACAACACGGCGTCGCCGTCATCGGCCGGCACACCCCAAGCGACGTTCCGTTCCTCGTCAACGGTTCCGAGCACCACCAGGTCCAATACGGGCCCCTCCTCCGACTCGATGCCACCACCCAACCACTCCACGTCCCCTAAACCCGGAAGCTCGCCCAGCACCGGAACTCGTAGCGCCTGACAGGCCAGCCACTGTCCAGCACGGCGCTCACGCTGATCCGAAGTATCCCCCGCTCCAAAAGCCCTAGACTCCCTGGAAATCAACACCGCGCCAGACACCGTCGCCCCGGCACAGGCCAACGTCAGCACGGCATGGACGACCGACCCAACCCCCGACCCCCTTGGGCCTCGGTCCTCGCGAGGCTTCGCCGCCACCGCCCGCAGGACGCTGCCGCCGCGATTGGGCGCCAAACCTTCCGCGATACCGGGCTCCCGCGGTCCGACTCCGCTTCCCGCCACGCTGCCCGAAGCCCCCGAATCCGACGCGGAGGCTTCCTCCGAAACGGCACGCAAGGAACGGCTCTCAGGCGGGTCGAGCGGCACCGACGCCGCCCACCTTGCCAAGCATAGCGTCAGCGCCTCCGTGAGGTCGCTCCCCCCTGCTTCTCCCTGCTCGAGGTTCGCGGCCACGGCCTCACGGGCATCGGGCGAGGGGATGGCCGCCGGCACCGACGAGCCATCGCCGCCCTCCGCGCGCTCTCGTTCCCGCGTCCGGGTGTTCGAAACGGACAACCACTCCAGGCGAAGATTCAGGATCTCCAACCCGTCCTTCCTCACCAGGAGACTCCCCGTCTCATTCAACGTTCCGGCCACCAACGCCACCAATCCGTGCGATTCAGCGGCCCGACGTACGGCGTCCCGGTTCTCACCTCGAGCCACCACCAGCAACCGACGCTGACCGCCATCAGGAAGAATCGATGAGGTTTCAAGCTCGATCCCTGAGCCCAGGCGCACGGCCAGTGTGCGAGCAGCCCACGAGGAGCCTTCCACTCCCAATACCTCCCAGGCCACCCCCACGCCCGCCGCCATCAGCTGCCACAAGACCAGCGTCGTAGGCTCCGTGGCGTACGCCGTCCCGGTCGCGCACTCCCCCTTCTCCCCCTTCTCTCCCGCGCTCGTCTCGGTTGCGGGTGGCGACTTCCCCACCAACGGCGCCACACAGAATATTCCCCAGTCCGAACCGCGGCCAAACCCGCTGCCCAGGCTCGGCATCTCGGCCGAATCCGATCCGCGCTGCCCAACCGCCGCCACCAGGCCCAACTCCTCCACCGTGGGCGCCCGGCCCAACTGTTCCGCGAGCCGCGCACGGAACTCGGAAGTCAGTTGCCCTGGAGAGACGGGGTGGGCGTGGGATTCAAACTCGGTCATCGATGGAACTCCCGACGGGGAGAGGCCGCAGCATGCCTCTCGCCAGGGTTCGAGACAAACCGGAACCATGTCTTGCCGCCATCGGATCCGGGGAAAATGCTGACGCCATGCGACGACTGATGGCCCTGCGCTGCCTCCCCCTCGTGGGAGTGCTCCTGGGCGTCCTGCCGTTGCACGCCCAGTCCCCCGGACCGCGCATCACCCGATGGCGCGCCGCGGAAGGCCTGCCCCAATCGGCCGTCAGCGGCATCTCCATCGATCCGCGCGGGCGCATCGTCCTCAGCCACGAACGCGCCTACCCGGTGTCCGTCCTCGACGGATTCCAAATCAACACCATCTCCAACTCCGCGGGCATTTTTTCGCGCGCCTACCTCAGCCGCAGCGACCAACTGTGGTCGGTGCATCCGCAGGGACTCCGGGAGCAGACCAGCGGAGGCTGGACCGACCACGGACTCCCCGACATCGCCACCGAACTGCTGCAGCGCCCCGCGCGCGCGCTCTACCCGCCCCCCCTCATTCCGCTCGACCGCAATCGCACGCTGGTCCTGCTCCCCGACCGCCTCCTCGAATATGATTCCGGGGAGCGCCGCACCACCCTGCTGCGCACGGCCGCCGCCGGCGGACTCGGCCGGTTCCGCGATCTCTCCACCGCGGCGGACGACGGTGCCTGGATCTCCGCGGAGCGCGGCCTCCTGCACATCCCCGGCCCGCTGCGCCAGGTCCTGCCGTCCACGCCGTTCGAAACGCATCCCTTGCCGGAATCCCTCGGGATCGGCGCGCTGCAACGCCCGTTTGAGAATCATCAAGGTGACGTCTTCATGGCGGGGGAGGAGCTCGCCACCCGCGACAAAGCCGTGGTGCGGTGGTCCGCCGGCACCTGGCAGCGCTGGATGGTCCCCAACTCCAACCTCCGCCAAGCCTGGAGCGGCCCCGACGGCGAGCTCTGGGGCCACACGTCGGGTAGCCTGGTCCGCATCCTCCCCGGCGCCGCGGGCACCCGCACTGAACCCGTGATCCAGGCCGGCCGCATCGCCGATGTCGCCGTCGAACCTCAAGGCATCGCCTGGCTCGCCACTTCAGAAGGGCTCTTCCGAATTGCTCCGCTCCCCTGGCGCGCCGCCCTCGGCTTCGGAACCGAACCCGATCCCACGCTGGCCGTCACCAGCGACCGCCGCGGCCAGACGATCGCCTTGACCACCCGCGCGGTGCATTGGCTCGAAGGCAATACCTGGCGCACCACCTCGCTCGGCACGGACCCGCGCGAGGACCCGCGCGAAGACCTGCGCGCTCCCGGCCCCATCCTCACTCCGCTGGCCGACGGCGGTTTCATTGCCTGGACCACTCCGACTCCGCAGTGCTTTGGTCCCAACAACGAACCACGGCCGCCCCCCGAAGCGATCCTCGGCACCCATGCCCTCGGCAGGCTCCGCGACGGGGCCCTGCTTCTGCATCGAGCCAGCGGAACCTCCCAGGAATGGCTCCTGTTCGACGGCTCCCGTGTCCAACCCATGGAGTCCCCCCCCGACTCGCTCGAGTCCATCGGCGCGCCTGCTTTCGCCTTGGAGTCGGGCACCGGCGAACTCTGGATCGGGGGCGAGAACGGACTGATCGTCCGCCGTGGCGACCTCTGGAGCGCGGTCGAGGATTCCGAAGACGGGGCGCTGTGCGGATTGGAACTTCCCGACGGCCGCCTCCTGGTGGGAGGGCTGTCGTCGGTGCGCGAGTACGACGGACGTCGCTGGACCGTGCTGCGCCGCGGATTGGACCGCGTGTTCGATCTGCATTTCTCGCGTGACCGGACCCTCTGGGTGGCTGCCGGCACGGGCCTCTACCGTTTCCGGGACAACGCCTGGCTGCTGTTCACCGAGGAGGAAGGGCTCCCGGTGGGCGCCGCCTACTCCGTCTTCGAGGACGGCTCCGGTCGCCTCTGGGCCGGCACCGCCCGCGGGCTGTACGAATGGGATGCCCGCGCGGATGTCGACCCACCGCGCGCCGAGATCACGAGCGCGGATCTGCCGGAGGAATCCGGCGACACCCGCGCGCTATTCGTGGTCGGGGGCACCGACCGCTGGCGCTACACCGCCGCCGGCCGACTCTCCTTCTCGTGGCGCATCGACACCGAGCCATGGTCGGCCTGGCGACCCGCCGGCAGCGTGCAGTTCACCAACCTCACCGCCGGCACCCATCGCTTCTTCGTGCGCGCCATGGACCCCAGCGGCAACGTGCAGCCCAGCGAAACACGGATGGAATTCGCCGTCGCCCTGCCCTGGTTCCGCGATCCACGATTGGTGGCGGCCGTGGGGGTGGTGGCCGTCCTGATTCTCGCCCTCGCCGCCCAAGCCATCCTCAGCTACTGGCGTTTGCGCCGTTCCTACGCCGAAGTCGAACGCCTGGTCGCCAAACGCACCGCGGAACTGGAGAAGGCCAACGCCGAACTGCTCCTCAGCCAGAAAATGCGCGCCCTCGGCACGCTGGCCGCCGGCATCGCCCACGACTTCAACAATCTGCTCTCGATCATCCGCGGCTCAGCCCAACTCATCGAGACCTCCCTCACCGATCCCGACAAGGCACGCCAGCGTATCCAGCGCATCAAGACCACCGTGGATCAAGGCGCCGCCCTCGTCCGCGCCATGCTCGGCTACAGTCGCGGCGGGACGGCGCCACGCCGCGAACTGGACCCACTGGCCCTCATGCGCCAGGCCGTGCGCCTGCTCGAGGACCGACTCCAGTCGCGCGTGCGACTCATCCATCCCACGGATCCGTTGCCTTCCGTGTTCGCACCGCCGGAAATGCTCCAGCAGATCCTGATGAACCTCATCCAGAACGCCGATGACGCCATGGACCACCAGGGGATCGTCACCCTCGAACTGGACCTCGCCGCGCCCCCCACCAATCCCATCCTCAAACCGCCCGAAGCCTCCTCCTATGTCGCCCTGCGCGTGCGCGACCAGGGAGTCGGCATCCCGCTCGAAAACCTGCCGCGCATCTTCGAACCATTCTTCACCACCAAGGGCTTCAGCAGCCGCCGCGGAACCGGCCTCGGACTCTCCATGGTCTACGAATTCGCCAAGGACCTCGGCGCCGGTATCGCCGTCGACTCCGCGGTCGGGGAAGGCAGCACCTTCACCATCCTTCTCCCCGTGACACCGCACCCCCCCGCCCCGCCCGAGTCCAAGACTCCCCCCGCCTGACTCGCGTCCCATTTCGGTACGTCCCGTTTCAGACTGCAGCGCCTTCACTGCGCCAAGTATCTCCTGGTCGACCCTCGGCTCGCTCTCAGAGCTCGTCTGAGTGCGCCTTTCCACGGCGCACTCAGGCAGGCTCTCAGGGCCGCCTTAATTCCAGCACCCAGTCCAGCGCGTCCGGAGCCGTCAGCGCTTCGCGCCCGCCGCCCGCCACCATCATGGATCGCGCCACTTCGCCAGTCCGCGGATTAAACCAACGCCCCGTGAACGCACCACTCGTCTCACGCAGATCCGCCACCACGCTCCCCCCTTGCGGCAGATACATCACATAGACTGCCCCGGGATCGGCCAGGCCAAGCCCCTGGCCCTCGACCCCCTCCCACGGCCGCAACCGCCAGTACGGAAGCGCGACGAAGAATTCGTAGAGAAACTTCAACTGCTCCGCCGCCCCTTCCCCCTTCACAGAGAACTCATACCGATTCGGTGCATCGATGCGATTCCACACGTCGCTATGCCCTAAGGTGCCCTGAAACCCCGCCGCGAAATACCCGCCCGCACACACAATCCTCCAGGCGCTCCGACGCACCTTGTCGGTATGATGCACTTGCTGCCGACCCGTGGGATGCCCGCGCCAGTACTCATACCCAAACTCCGTGTTCAACACCGGCTTCCGATAACGCCCATCCGCCCGCACGCTGGCAACCAAGTCCACGGCATCCCCCGTCCAACATTCCTGCGCCGCATCCCACGTCGTGCCTGCCCCACTCTGTCCCGTCTGCTGCGAAATCACACCCAGAGCCGGATCGTCGCCAAAGAACTCGCCGATGCGCCAAGGCGGGTCGAAGGGGGACCGCGGACTGTCGCCACGTCGGCTGGCGGAAATCACCGGGTGCACGGTGACCGGATGCTGCCGCGGATCGTGCTCCTTGATGAACCGCGCAGTGGCCTTCGCCCAATCCACATCGCCCGGGTAATCAAGCCGATACCGGCCATCCGGATGCGTCTCGTACTCGTTCGCGATGGTCCAGAGAAACACGTTGTCGAACGCGCTGTAACGCGCCACCACCTGCCGCAGCCAGAGTCGTTCCCGTTCCGGCGTCCATTCGCGGGGATCGGTGAAAGGGCGACGGTAGAAGTTAAGCAATATCAACTCCACGTTCATGCCCACCCCGCGCATCTGCTGTATCAGCGCGTCGAAGCGGGCAAAGAACCGCGGATTGAAACGCTCGAGATCCGGCTCCCGCGGAGTCCCGCCCCAGGCCCAATAGTCGGGCTCCCGTGCGGCCCGCTCCTCACTGTGACCGAGGGTCAACCGGACAAAATTGAACCCCTGCTCACGTCGCACTCTTAAGTACTCCTCGCGTAAGGCCGGCGTGATCGGGCTGTCATCCAACAGGCCGTAGCAAGTGTCCCCCATCGGGAAGAACGGGGATCCATCGGCATAGGCGAAAGCATGGGGATGCTCGGGATGCACCCGAATGGCTCCGCGGCCCACCGGCGGGGTACAACGAAGACGGCCGCGTTCCAGAATCTCCACCCCCTCACCCCGCAGCAGGTAGGACCACTCCCCTTCCTCGTCCGGCGCGAAGCGAAGTCGCCACACCTCACCGCCATCGTGGAAACCGTCCAGAACGTTCGTTCGCCCCGAGGGGGCGACGAATTCACCCACCAGGGCGGCGTCGCGAAACGGGTTGGCGACCCGGCTCCTGCCCGAAACCTGGAACTCGTGCATCGCCCAGCGCGGCACCTCGACGTGCGGTCGCTCCCGTGGGACAGCCACGGACCCCGACTGGATTTCATCCAGCGTCGTCAGCAAGGCGCGAGCGAAGTCGGCGCCGGACGCCCGAACCGCGGCGACCGACTGGTTCCACCAGGGCATCTCCCAACCCCAGACCCGCGTCCCATGCTTCTTCATGGTGTACTGATGCGCATTCGCTTCCGACAGCGGACGCTTGCCCTCCCAGTTGTAACGCAGCGGGCTGGCCTCGTCCTTCCACCGGTGCCCGCTTCCGTGGAGCGAGGGAAACAGCTGCGTGAACCGCCACCACGCCCGCGCCGTCGCGCGTCCCTCCTCGCCGTCGGTGTAGAACACAACGTTCCGATCCCGCGGCGCCACCCAGTTGTGCCAGGCCACCGCAACGTCGGGTCGCCACCGGTCCAGGCTCTCCAAGGTCAGGCGCCCCGTGGCCGTGCCACGCGGATCCGGAAAATCGTAGCCGCCCCGATACTCGTACCCCTGCGCCACACCGTCCACGTTGGTCATGGGTTGCACGGCCAGCACATACCGACGCCGGAACGCGGCGGCCTCCTCGGAGAGTAGAAACGGAATGAGTCCTTCCATGGCGTAGGAAGAATAGGTTTCGTACGCATGCTCGCGCGCGTGCCAGAAGATCCGGCGCTTCGCCTCCGCGGGCACCGACGGATCGGTGATGACCAACTCCCAGTGCTCGCGACCGCCGTCACTCCGTCCCACAAGACGCCGCTCCAGGTGCGGATGCTCCGGAAGCCCCGCTACGAAGCTTCGGTAGTCGGCGTAGGTATACCACGGACTCAGCCCGAAAAGCGTGTCCCCCGGATCCGCATCGAAGGACAGCGTCGCCACCCAGCCTTCGGTCCGACCTTCCACCTGGCGCCACGCAGCGCCCGGCGATTGCGTGAACGCAAAATCGCGCAGCTTCATGCCGGACTCGGGCCGACTGTCGTAGTCCGTGCGCCGTCCGTCATCGGAAAGGTCGAGATGCAGCGTGACCGAAACCGTGTTCGTTCCGGAATTCCGACATACCAGATCCACCCGGGACACGGCATGCCTCAGCGCGCTGACTCCTCCCTCCTCGAACGACGCAAGCACACGAAACTCACGCGGCCCCAGACTCACGATTCGATTCGTATCGCGCGGTGTGCCGCCGTCCTGTGGGACGCGCCACGTGATCTCCTGTGCCCCCACCGTTGCCCCCAGCCACAGCAGCACCCACACCCCATAGAAAAGGTTCCCCACCACCCCAGGGCGCAGAGGAATTCCCAGATTCATGGCGGTGGTCATGGCCCCAGCCTGCGGCCCTGGACCGGAGGCGCAAGCACGTCGGCCATGGCGTTGAGGAAGAGCCGACGCAAGGCGTCATACCCGCGATCATTCGGATCTTCCACGTTTTCCAGATACCAGTGGTGCGGATCCTCGCGGCGGTAGTTCGGCCCCCAAAACTGCGTGCAGTAAAGCCCATGCCCCAGAAAGGGACGATGGATGTCCACCAAATGGACGTCCGGATGCCGCTCGTCCGCCGCAGCCAGGATCCGATTGTACTCGGCATGGATTCTCAGCCCGTCGGGCCACGGCGGCATAAGGACCCAACGCAGATTGCCGGTCCCATCACTCGGATCATAGATGTTGGCCAGGAAGATATGGCAGCCGCCGGGGAATGCGCCGCGGATGCCGACAAGAATCCGCTCCAAACGTGCCTCGAAGCCCTGAATCCAGGGCTGGGCACGGTCCCATGTGACACCGTACATCGCGCCATCGACCGGGGGGGTGCGACCATAATTGTGGATCAGGTCATTACCCCCTGTGGTCAGCACGACCAAGCCTAGCACGTTTGTGGGATGTCGACTCAAACGGGGCAGTTGGGCCTTCTCGCACTGATGGGACGTGCTGCCCGACATGGCGAGGTTGGTCACGCTCAGGAAGGGGAGGACGGCACGCAGGCAGATCCCCCTCAGGTCCGCGTACTCCTCGGGAGGGTTGGCCACCAATCGCTCGACATACGAACGGCCAGGCGCAGCTCCGAAACCTGCTGTGACGCTGTCGCCCAACGCCACCAGCGCCACCTCTTGCGCCGTCCACGTCTGCGCAAACCGGGAGACAGCCACGGAAATGCCGACAGGCCCATCCCCCGGCGGTCGCCGCAACCAAAAATGCCACAGCGATCCGGCTCCCAGTCCCAGCAGGACCACACCCGCCACCACAGCGGCCGCGAAACGACGACTCCGGGGGCTCATGAGCATCCCCTCATGGTTCTTC
>JADLFD010000268.1 GCA_020845805.1 Verrucomicrobiales bacterium
GCGAAGTTCGGAGATTCGACACTGAACTGGTTCGCACCAAACCCGACCTCCGCCACCATGGCGTCGGAGTTGGGAGTGCTGGCCGTGCCATCGGGATCGGCGACGGTGATCTGGAACCCGGAGGCAGTGGACCCGCTCTTCTGCCGCAGGGCCATCTTGCGACCGGAGACCACGGTGGCTTCCACGGCGGCACCCAGACCGGACGCGGCCAGGGCGAGGTTGAAATCGGTGGCGAGCTGTTCGAGCGACGCGTTGGTGGCAGTATCGAGAGCGCGGACCGTGACACTCACCGGCTCGTTTTCCCCCACCGTCACGTCGAAATGGGCATCGAACGCGAGCCGTCCCAGGTTCGCCACCGAGTCGGACTGCGCGCCACTGGCGATGATTTCACGGCGGATCAACTGGTTGTAGATCTGGTCGACGAACGCCTGCGAGAAATCGAAGAGCGTGCCGAAGGTGGTGCCGGAGGTGAAGGGAACCTCGGTGGCGAACACGGAGGAATCGCGGAACTGCGAGAGCCAATCACCCAGGCCTTTAACCATGCTCAGGACCTGGAACGGCGACACGGTGCAGAAATCAGCCAGGCATTCGAACGACGTGGTGGTCACCGTGGGCGAGGTGCCATCGAAGACGTTGTCGTCGCGGATGACGATCGAGGGCCGGCAATCCTCGGTGATCGTCTCGCCGCCGACCATGGCGGTGAGTGGCAGGGTGACGTCCAAGGTCCCGGCCGCGGCTGGGGAGAGGCGCACCAAGGAGGTGGGCGACACGGTCTCCAGCTGCGCCAGCGTGACGGGAAGACCGTTGTTGATGGTGAAGTTCACCGCAGTGGACAGCGCCGCGGCGCCATCCACGATGCCGGCCGTCAGAAACCCCAGCGTGACGGTAGCGACCAACTCCGGCACCACCAGGTCGAACGTGGCGCGGAGGTGATCGACCTGCAGCGTCACGTCGTTCTTGGTGATGCCTTCCGCCGGTGGGGTGAGCACGCCGTCGAGATCCATCCCCAGCGTCACTTCCGACTCGAAACCGACCTTGGCCGTGACCGGGATGGCCAGATCCAATCCCAGCCCGGCGGCCTCGGGTCCGAAGCCTTGCTCGGTCAGTTCCGCCTCCACGCTCTTCTCGAGATCGGTCTCGATCACCAGCGCGAAGCCGTTTCCATCGACATCGAAACCGCCGCGGATGCTGATAGGCCCGTGCGGCAAAGTGCCGTACGCGTCCTCGCCCAGTCGCAGGCGAAGGGCGTCGTAGAGCCGCTCGACCCAGCCGCGGAGATTGACGTCCTGGACCTGGTCGCAGTAATCGCGCAGCACATCGACCAGATCGAAGAACTCGTCCAGCCCGAAGCCATACCGGTCATCGGTCAGGAGCTCGTCGATCGTGTTGTTGTTCGGGTCGTCGAGGAACGGCAGGGGGACCTGGATCGCGGTTTGGACCACCGGATCCTCGAGCGCGTCGCCGATCTCAGCGAGTTCATCGAGAACCTCCACCAGACGCTCCTTGATCAGGTCGAAATTCAGACTGCCGACCATCACGTCGGGATCGGGGGTGAAGGGTGACGAGGCCGAGGCATAGATCACCTTCTCGTCCGAGGTCGCGGTGGGGAGGGCCGCCTCCGCATAACCACGTTCCTCGACCGTGGACACGCTTTCCAGGGGCGCGGCGGCGAGTTCGGCGCCGGAAAGCCGCCCGTCTCCGGAAAGGTCGGAGAACCGCTGGCTGGCGTACGAATTGACCGCAACCTTGCCCTCCGACACCGGCACGGAGCCAGCCGAGCCCATGACCGCGGTGGCGGCAATGCCCTGCCCATTGAAGGCGATGCCTTGATTCGCCACGTAGCTCACAATCCCGAATGTCTCGCTGACCGGACGCGCGGTATCGATCTGGATCCGGGCGTTGAGTACGAAGTAATCCATCAACGCCAGGACCGGCGCGGTCAGGAAGCTGATTCCCTGTTCCGCCGCCTGCGCACCGAGGACCAGCGTACTCACCGTGGGCACGGCATGGTTGAAGGTGAGAAAGAACGAGAGTGTGTTGCGGCTGCCTTCAAGGAAGCCGCCCACCGCGATCAACCCCGCACCGGAGAGCGCCTCCATGAGCGCCAGGGAGGTCGTGCCCGAGGGAAGCGCCCGGACGGTCGCCGCCGCGGCATCGAACCTGGTCGAGAGCACGTCCGTCAGGATAATCGGGCCCGAGCCGAGGGTGCGCCCCAGCAAGGCGATCTGCTTGGAAAGGGTCGCCGTCGACGCGGCAAAACCGGCCAGCGTGATCGCTTTCATCGCCACCAACCCGTCGGCGATGGCTCCCAGTTGGGCGGAAGTGAAGGTCGCCACCGCGCTTACCGGCCCCGCGTGCAGCCCTGGAGAGGTGGGACGTTCCGGGTCGGGAGCCACCGGCGGGGCGCAGTTATAGGAACCTTTGAGGTACGGATACATCTCCTCCGCCCCACTGGTCTGGGTTCCGGTGACGATGTACACCTCGAACCCACGATCGAGCGCTTCCAGCACGGTCATGATGCCCAGGGTGCTGGAAAGCATGTCGACGTGCTTGTGCAACTGCCCCTCCGCCAACCCCAGTCCCACGAGTTTGAGCTTGGGATTGAAATTGCGGCGCGCCCCGGTCCCGAGGTCGGAATACAATCCCAGCGACGACTCGATCGGCACCGAACCGTCGCCGTCCCCGGCGTTGCCGTTGGCCACGTTCGAGGTGTACCAGGTCTGGCCTTCCACCGCGTAGTTGGAGATGTAATCGCAGAACGGGGTAACGGTCTGGTCCGCCAACTTCACCATGTCGGAGGGCGACGGAGGTTCCTCACGCCGTGTCATGAGCGTGGCGGTGTCGTAGGCCCCCGAGTAGACCACGGTCAGCTCGCCGGAGAGCTGGTCGATGAACCACGTCGGCCGATGCAGTTGGCCGGGATTGGGATCGGTGTCGGCCTCGAGATACTCCCAATAGGCGTCCAACTGCTCCGGGGTATAGACCAAGTCCATCCCGTCGTTGAGGTCGAGGGTCAACCGGTTGGCGAAGGCGCTCTGGTTGAAGGCCACCCTCAGTTCGGACTCTTCGATCAGGGAGGGGGTCCGGAACTGGCGGTCGTCGAAGAGGAACGGATACGTCGCGGTCAGGGAAACCAGGGTCGGACAATACAGCGCAATAAACTCCGTCGGTGAATAGAAGTCGCCTTCGACATATCCGGGGATGTCGGTGTTTCCCGGGCCTGCGAGTGTGACCCCCGAGAAATAGAGCTCGTAAGCCGCGGCCATCGACTTCCCGAGCGCGACATAGGCGGTCTCTGCGCCCCAGTCATCCTGGGAGAGTTGGAAGGGACCCGGCGCGCCACGCATGGGAACGCCCATGGTGATGAGGTCGTGAACACGCGGGAGGGACAGCGTGGTGGTGAGGGGGGTTCCATCCGCGGCACGGGTTCCGGCCGGCACCACCAGTCCATTGGCCAGTTTGCCGTCGGTGATGGTGGCTGCGCCACCGTAGGCATCGCTCTGCAGATAGACCCTCGCGACCAACCCGCCCGTGCTGTGCGCCACAATGTCGACCTCGGCGGGGAGCCGGTTGCCATGGTCCGCCGCCCAGGCGAGCGATGCCTGGCTGAGCCAGTAGCCGAGATAGTCGACGCCGTGGGAAAAGCGGTTGTCGGTGATCTGGTCGGCGGTGATATCCGTGCCGTTGGCGTTGTGGATGAAACCGTCGATGGCCCCATCGGTGGGCCCCGGAGTCACCCGCCAATCATAAGTGGCCTCGAACAGGTCGCGGCCCAAACGATACCCCGAGTTGACCAGCGACTGCACCAGATCGCGATAGCCGAAACTCAGAGGGTCGATGTGGAGGAAGGAAGGATGAATCCCGCGCGTGCGCAGCCACTCCTGGTAGTCGGCCAGATCCGGGAAAGCACCGCCGATCCCGTGAAGCACGAGCAAAGGTCGATCCGGGACGACGGTAGGTTCCAACGCGGCCGGACCATCGGCTGCCAAAGCCGGTCCTGTGTCGGCCTCAAGGACTTCCAACGGAGGGCCTTGGGCTGCGTTCAGCGTCTCCACCAGGGTCTCGGCCTGGGTGGCTCCGGGAGCAAAATCGAAGGTGACAATCCCAGGCCCGGCTTCCGGCAACACCGCGCCGGAGGCTTCGGTTGCCTCGCGAATCGCCCCGCTACCAACCACTGCCAGGGTGCCCGCCTCCGCGGCGATCTCGGCTGAGTTGGGCTCGACGACCACTCCTACGTCAGGCGCGGCCTCAGCCCGCAACATCGGCGTCGGAATGCCTGCCACGGAAGCCTGAGCAGACGTAGAAGAACCTTCCCCCGGTGCATCGTCGAGGACTGCCCCCGGGAGCGTTTCCGCCGCGGGGAGGTCCGCCGGGGCGAGCTCCGTCCCTCCTGCGAAGAGATCCGGGAGAGAAGTGGCCTCCGGCCCTGGCAGGAGTTGGGAGGACGAAACTTCGAGATAGGACCCCAACTCCTCCACAATCCCGGCCACGGGTAAGTCAGGAATGCTGGTCGACTCAGGGACAGGAAGAGGCACACCGGAGAGAAGCACCCTTCCCTCCAGAGTCTCCAATTGGAATGACTCAACCCCTCCCACGGTGACCTGCGGATTGCGCCTCAAGGAGATACTCGAGTCAACCCGGAACTCCCAAAACCCGATCGGGGAGTGCTCGGTTCTTGCCGAAAGTTTCGAGCGAGCCAACCC
>JADLFD010000269.1 GCA_020845805.1 Verrucomicrobiales bacterium
GGTTATGGCCGTCCGGTTCCTGAAGTTGGGCGTCTTCGTGCACGATCTTCTCGCGGGAATTCGCGGGGTAGAACGTCCAGCCATCCTTCCAGCCGAGATGCAGGGTGCCTTTGTTGCCGTAGAAGTAGGCGCCGATGTGGTGCTTCTCAGCCTGGTTCTCCCCGAACATCCGGTGCTCCCAGGTCAGCGTGAATCCTTCGAACTCATAGACGGCCACCTGGTGGTCGGGTGCGTCGGTGGTCTGCTCGGTGTCCGTGGTCACCGCCGCTCCGCGCACGGGCCGGCCGGCGGTGCTGAACACGCGTTTGGGATAGCGCTGATCGGTCCACGCCAGGACCTGGTCGAGCCAATGCACGCCCCAGTCGCCCAATTGTCCGTTGCCGTAATCCAGGAACTGCCGCCAGCCGCCCGGATGGATCCGGCTGTTGAACGGTCGAAGCGGTGCGGGGCCACACCAGGTGTTCCAGTCCATGCCGTCCGGTGGCGCGCTGTTGCGGGAAGGCGTCTCCTTGCCCCCGCCGTGGTGCACAAACAGCCTTACCATGCCGACGTCGCCAACCGCTCCGGATTGGAGAAAACGTCGTGCGCTCTGGTAATGCGGCCCCATCCGGCGGTGCAACCCCACCTGGACCACGCGGCCGCTGGCCCGGGCCGCCTTCAGCATGGCCTGGCTTTCGTGGATGTTGTGGCCGGTGGGTTTCTCCACGAAGACGTGGGCCCCGGACCGCACGGCGGCGATCACTTGAAGCGCATGCCAATGGTCGGGGGTCGCGATAATGACCAGTTCGGGTTTTTCCTTCTCCAGCAGTTCCCGATAGTCGCGGTAGGTTTTTGGGGCTGCGCCGGTGAGATCGGAAACCTGGTCCGCGGCCACCTCCAGTGTGTTGGCGTCCACGTCGCAGAGTGAGATGCCCTGGCAGCGGCCGGACGCGAGCGCTTCGGTCAGGATGTTTTTCCCCCACCAACCCGAGCCGATGAGGGCGGTCTTGTACCGTCGCGCCGGGTCGGCGGCACGGATGAAGGGCGCGGAAAGGGCGGCGGTCGCGGTGGAGAGGGCGCAGGTCTGCAGGAACCCACGGCGACTGGGTAGGAGCGGATTCATGGGGAGGGGCGGCTGCTATTTCTTTCTGACATCCACCGCAGCGATTTCCCCCTTGGAACTGCGGCAATAGATCCGGCCGTGGGCAAGGGTCGGCACGGTCCAGAACTTGCCGCCCAGGATTTGCGCCCTGGCCGTGGGCGCGAATGCGTCCGGAACCGCGGGGGCCACCATCAGCTCGCCCCGGTCGCTGAGCACGATCAGGCGGCCCTCGGCGACGATGACGCCGCCCGATCCGACGTTGGGTTCCGTCCACTTCTCCGTTCCGGTGGCGAACTCCACGCATTTCAGGGCGCCTCGCGCGGTGGTATCGCCGTCCACTCCGTAGACGTAGTCCCCGACCCGCACCGCGGCGTTCAGTTGCGTGCGCAAGACCTTGCTCTTCCAGACCGACTCCGGTTCGCCGGAACCCATTTTGAACAGGCCGGCGCCCTTGCCGTAGCCGGTCGCCAGGAGAATCCGATCGCCGTGCAGGATCGGGTCGGCGGCATTGACGCCATATTGGGTCAGCCACTTCAGCCGCCAGGCCTCCTGGCCCGTCTGCGGTTTGACCGCCACATAGGACTGAGCAGAGCCGAGCAGGGCGTACCATTCGCCTCCACGCTCGAACAGAAGGGGAGTGGAGTAGCCGGCGTCCTTGTCTTCCGATTTCCACACGACCTTGCCGGTGGCCTTCTCCAGCGCCAGTCCGGCATCCCCCACATTGAGCAGGAGGAGGTCCTTGAACACCACGGGCGATCCACTGAAGCCCCACCCTGGGATGCGGATCCCCGTCTCCTTCTGCACGTTCTTGGACCAGACGATCTTTCCCGTCGCGGATTCGAAGCAGAAGGCATCGCCCCAGCGACTCAGCGTGAACACGCGATCGCCCTCGACCGTGGGGGTTCCCGTGGTGCCGCCTTCGTAGAACTTGTCTCCCAGATCCGCCGGGTACTGGTGCCGCCATACCTCCTGGCCGGTGTCGGCGTTGAGGCATACCACACTGTCCTGACCGTCCGCGTGCCCCAGCGTGAACGCCCGGCCCTGGGCGACGACGATGGAAGAGAAGCCCAGGCCCACGTTGGCCTTCCAAGCGACCGGCGGGCCCTGGTCAGGCCATCGGTCGAGCCACCCCGTTTCCTGCGAGATCCCGTCCTGGTTCGGACCCCGCCACTGTGGCCAATCCGCGGCGGGCGTCGGCCCACCGCTCAATGCCAGCAATGCGACGAGGGAGAGGATGCGTTTCCAGCGCTCCTGACGTTCCATGTCGCGCACCCTATCGGGACTCGCACCCGACCCGAAACAGAATCTCTGCGATCCGCGTTTCGCGTCCCGGGACGCCGCAAAAAACGCCTCTTCCCCGCGTTTCAGTTGGGGGGGATAGCAATTCCTTCACGAGTCTGAAGGTTGAGTCCTTCCTGGAATCGCGGACTCCGCGGCGGCGGCGCTGCGCTTGGTGAGCGGGGACTCCGCGTTGCGGCCTCGGGCTGATCTCGGCACGCTGCGCCAGTGCTGCGTCGTACGTTCTGCCACGTGCCGGGGGTGGGAATCAAAGCCGAGCAACGCCTCTGGGCGGCGGGACTGGTCACCTGGGAGGATGTGGTGCAGGCGGCACCGATGTTGGGTGAGCGCCGCCACGAACGACTCGCGCGTCACCTCGAGGAATCGCAGCGGCAATTGAGTGCCAACAACCCTGGGTTCTTTGCCGGGACCCTGCCCAGCAGCGAACACTGGCGGTTGTACCCGGAGTTCCGCGAGTCGGTGGCCTACGTGGACATCGAAACCACCGGCTTGGGCGGACCGGGAGACCACATCACCACCATCGCGTTGTACGATGGCCGGTCCATCCGGCATTACGTTCACGGGCGAAACCTGAACGAGTTCGCCCGCGACATTCAGGCCTATCGGTTGCTGGTGACCTACAATGGCAAGTGCTTCGACCTGCCCCTGCTCCGTGCGTCGTTCGGATTGCCGCTGGACCAGGCGCACATCGACTTGCGGTATGTTCTGGCGAGCCTCGGGTACAAGGGCGGGCTCAAAGGTTGCGAGCGGCGGATGGGGCTGGACCGCGGCGATCTGGCCAATGTGGATGGCTACTTTGCGGTGCTCCTGTGGCGCGACTACCAACAGCGAGGCAACGCGCAGGCATTGGACACACTCCTGGCCTATAACATCCGGGACGTCGTCAACCTGGAGCCGCTGCTGATCCAGGCCTACAACCTCAAGGTGGCTCAGACCCCGTTCCACTCCACGGTGCCGCTGGCGTTGCCGCCGCCGCCGCCCGAGCCCTTTCGCGCCCACGCGCCCACCCTCGAGCGGCTTCTGCGTCACTATGCACCCTTCGGTTACTGAAGGCCCTTTAGCGAAGTGAGCGGGGAATCGGTTTCGAGATTTCGAGAGAAAGGGTCTCTCGTCTCGCGGCGGGTCGATCAGGGATGGCCGTACTCCCGCCGCCGTCCGAAGGAATCGAGCTCCTGCGGTTCTTCCGTCTCGTGGTCCACTGGTAACGAGGGGAGGGGACGCCCTCTCAGCGGGGACTGGATGGTTCCTTGAGGGCGCGCGCGACCTCGGTCTCGATGGCTTGGGCCCAGCGGCGGTAGCCTTCCGAGCTCAGGTGCAGGAGATCGGGCATGATGGCGCGGGTCAGTTTTCTGTCGGCCTCGAGAAAGACGTCGCCGATGTCGAGAAAGCGCAGGTGCCGGCGTCGTGCCAGGGATTGCAGGCGTCGATTCGTCTCCTGAAGAGCCGCATCCCGCACCTCGTTGCCCCGGGGGAACAGACCGAGGAGCAGGATCTGGCTGGCCGGTTTGCGCCGATGGATCTCGCGGCACAAGCCGTCCACACCCGCGGCGATCTCCTCCGGAGTGTTCACCTCCAGGTTGTTGGTGCCGGCGAGGACGACCACGAGCCGCGCGTCCGTGTGATCGAGTTCCCCGTGCTGAACGCGCCAGATCATGTTCTCGATGCGGTCCCAGCCATAGCCTAGGTCGAGGGCGTTGCGTGGGGCGTAGAATGCGTTCCAGACCGCTTCGCCGGGGCGCGGTGTGACGTCCTGGGGCGGACCGCCCCACTGATGCGTGATGGAATCGCCGAGGAAGACCAGTTGGGGACGTCGTTCGCGGGTGAGGGCGAGGATGGCCTCATGTCGTGTGCGCCAATGGTAGCCGCCGTAGGCCCACTCCCGGCTTTGTGGAACGGGGATGAGCGTGGTGGGGATCAACGGGTGCTCGGGCGTGGCGACCTCGAGTTCGCTGACCACGAGACCGGGTTCCGTCGCGCGCGCGGTTTCCCGGACCGTGCGCACTGTGAACCGCAGGAAGCGGGCCTTGACGGGAGGCTGGATGGGGATGACCGCGTGCGGACTGAACGGGCTGCGGAACGTCATGGGCCCGTCGTAGACGGTGCGCCAGAACGTGCCGTCGGCGCTCAACTCCACGAGGCTGTCCGCCGGCAATCCGCCTTCCCCGTGAGCGCGTCCGCGATAGCGCAACGCATTCACGGTCTGAGATCGGCGCAGATCGATCGTCAGTGCGTGAGGAGCGGGTGCTGCTGGCGACTTCCTCGGGTCGTGCCATTGGGTGTGCCACTGCGTTTCCGGGTTTCCGTCGATGGCGTGGCGGGCCTGCTCCCCGGTGCTGGTATTCTCACTGGTGAAGGAAACAACACGCCAACTGGAGGGGTTCAGCTGGGCGTCGCAGGTCCAGGCGGAGATCAGCAGCAGCCAGCAAAGGGAGAATCGAAAGGGACTGAGATTCATGGTGGGCCTCGCTGAGGTGGACCGGCGTCCGTGGGTGGGTCAAGCCTATCCGTGATGACCTCGGGCGGGCGGGTGTCCCGGGATCACGGTCGCGCCGCCTGGAGCAACGAGTGCACGATCGTGGACGGGTGACGAGCCGGGAAAGCCAGGCCCACCACCGCGGGCGCGGGTGCGGGATGCAAGGGCACGAACCGAAGCCGTTTTCCGGAGGCCAGCGCGAGGATTGAAGGGGTGATGGCCACCCCGCGACCCGCCACCACGGCCGCCATCAGGCTGGGTCCACTGTCGCATTCCTCGGCGAGGCGCAGACCCTTCGCGTGCGGGCCCAGCACACGCGTGAGAAACTCGTGGTAGTCGGGGAAATCCTTACGCGCGAAGGCCACGAGGGGTTCGCCGAGCACAGTTGTCAGGGACAAGGTCCGCCGGGATTTCCACGCGTGATCCGGGGGCAGGAGCACTCCGACGGGATAGCTGCGCAGGGGTTGGAAGGAGATACCTCGTGCCGCCTGGGGCCGGGGCTGCATCATGAGCGCCGCCTGCAGCCGACCCTCGCGCAGTCCGGCCAGCATCTGGGGGGAGGAATGGTCGTGGAGCCGCACCCGCACTTCGGGGCAGCGCTGCTGGAGAGCGCGAAGGAGTTTGGGCAGAATTTCCACCGAGGGCGAAGGGGCGTAGCCAAGATGCAGTTCCCCGTTGGGTCCGCGGGCGGCGGCGCGGACCGCGGCCACCGCCTGCTCCACCCTCTGCAAGGAGAGTCGTGCCTCGGGGAGGAAGACGCGGCCGGCCGCGGGGAGGCGGATGGATGTCCCGTCGCGTTCGAACAGTGCGACCTCGAGTTCCGACTCGAGGTCGCGAATCTGCCGCGTCAGGGGCGGTTGTGACACATGCAGACGTGCCGCCGCGCGCGTCACGTTCTCCTCCTCGGCCACGGCGACGAAGTAGCGGAGATGGCGCAGTTCCATAGCCTTGTTCCAGCATACCGGTCGGGTATGCCGACTCAACGAACATGATATTTCCGAGGCGATACGGGGTGGATCTAGGGTGACGGCGACCTTGGAAACGACCATGAAACACAACGCAAAACGCCTCATCACTGTCGCCCTTCTCCTGGCTCTCGCCACCCGGCCGCTGCCGGCGGAAAGCGTGGGCAAGAGTCCCTGGGGACCGCAGGACGAAATCGGTGCGCTCAACCTGATGACTGATGCTTCGCGCCTGAAGATCCTCGCGCGCATCGGTTCCGGGCGTCCCTACGACCTGAGCGTCGAGTACTTCGTCGGGATGCCCAGTTTCCATCACCTCGGAGATCCCGGGTACCAGTACTGGCTCACGCACACCCCGCGGGGGACGCTGGTGGACGACCCGAATCGCCTGGGTGCCGGCATGAATGCCAAGGTCAGCTACACCGGGGATGCGATCCTCATGTACACGCATATGGGCACCCACATCGATGCCCTGAATCATTTCGGATTGGAGGGGACGATTTGGAACGGTTTCTCAGCTGATCAGCACTTGGGCGACAAGGGTTGGAGGAAGACGGGTGCGGAGACGATTCCGCCCATCATCGCCCGTGGCGTACTGATTGATGTCGCGGGATACAAAGGGGTGGACACGCTGCCTCAGAACTACCGAGTGAATTCTGACGATCTGAAGGGTGCCTTGCACCGCCAGGACACCCGGCTTGAGCGAGGGGACGTCGTCCTCATCCGCACGGGGCAGGCTCGCCACTACGAGGATGCAACGACTTACCTGCATCAGTATCCCGGCTTGAGTCTGGAAGCGGCCAAGTGGCTGGTGAACACCCACGGCGCCATGCTGTTGGGAGCAGACAATCTGAGCCTCGAAGCATTCCCCTCGGAACGAGCGGACAACTGGGTGCCCGTCCATACCTTCCTGCTGGCCGAGCGTGGCGTCATGTTCATGGAACAGATGCAATTGGAAGATCTCGCGCGCGATGGGGTGTATGAATTTGCCTTCGTGGCGGCGTCTCTGAAGTTGCGTGGCGCCAGTGGTGCCCCGCTGCGCCCGATCGCGATTCCGGTTCGGAAGTGAGTGAGTCGGTCACCCCGCCCCCTGGCCGTCTGCGGCCAGGGGGCCAGGGGGCGTGACGGTTCGCGAGTCGCCTGGCTGGGGATGGGTGAATTGTGAATGGAGATAATGAGAGGATTTCATTGAGGTGTGGCGTCGACGGGACCGATGGAGAGGGGCGGGCTGGCTGGGTTGCTTCCTGGGAGCCCGGGCCGGATCTCGAACCCCCACTCAGATGCCTGAACGAATCGTACGCCTTGCGAGCGAGCTCTCGACCTGTGTCACGCGCCAGGTGCAAACGATCCAGGGCATTACGGGATCGGTGAGACTGCTGGCCTTGAATGCGGCCATCGAATCGGCGCGGTCCGGAGAGGCGGGGAAGGGCTTCGCGGTGGTGGCCAAAGAAGTGAAGGACGTCTCGGGTTCCATCACCACCCACGTCAACCAGCTCCAGTCCCTGGTGGAGTCACGGACCGGGGAGCTCAACCAACTGGGGACGCGATTGGTGGAGCAGTTGCGCGGGCGACGTCAGGCTGATCTCTCGTTGAACATGATCGAGATCATCGACCGCAACCTGTACGAGCGCTCCTGCGACGTGCGCTGGTGGGCGACGGATGCGGCGGTGGTGGACTGTCTGGCGCGGCCCACGCCCGAGGCGGCGGCGTTCTGCGCGCAACGGTTGAGAGTCATTCTCGGGGCGTACACCGTGTATCTCGATCTGTGGGTGGCCGACGCCGACGGGCAGGTGGTGGCGCACGGGCGCGCGGATCGTTTTCCTGGGGTGTCTGGTGCGAGCGTGGCGCAGGCGTCGTGGTTTCGCGAGGCGCTGAAGCTTCCGAGTGGCAACGAGTTTGCCGTCTCCGACATTGAACGGCAGCCGTTGCTCGACGGACGCACCGTGGCCACCTATTCCACAGCGATTCGCGAAGGGGGCGAGGCGGCGGGGCGGGTGTTGGGCGTGCTGGGCATTTATTTCGACTGGGAGGCCCAGTCGCAGACGGTGGTGGAAGGAGTGCGACTTTCGGAGGAAGAGCGGGCCTCGACGCGATGTCTGCTGGTGGACAGCCGGTTTCGGGTCATTGCCGCCTCGGATCGCGTGGGGGTGCTTTCGGAAGTGTTTCCGTTACACACCCAGGGCCAGTCCATGGGGTCCTATGTGGATTCGCATCAGGGGGTGGTGGGCTTCGCGCTCACCCCCGGCTACGAATCCTACCGGGGCCTTGGCTGGTACGGCGTGGTGCAGCAACGCCGGAAGCCTTGATCCTGAGAGACCGCTATCGTCCCGCGGCTGCGGGATTCCGCCTCGCGCCTCGCCATCTGCCGCTTTCCTCGAAGACAGGATCTTCACTGACTTTTCAGACGGTCTCTGAGCACCCGGGCCGAGGCGTCGTGGTGATCGACGGACTCCCCGGGAGGAGTTGAGTCAACCCACCTTCATCCGTCGGTCCGAGATCTGTGGTCGGATGTGTTCGTGTGGTCGGTCGGTGGTTTCCCCACGAGTCCAGGGATCGGGGCCTATCCACTCGGTGCGTCGTCCTTCGATCTGCAGTTCCCTTCGATCCAGGTCGACGGTGACCAGGGCCCAGAGCGGATCGCGGTAGGCGGCCACGTGGGTGAGGTAACGGTATTTCTGATGGACCTCGGACGGATAGGTCTCGCGCCGCGCGGCTGGGTTGTTCAGCCACCAATAGGCGGCGCTGTTGACCTGGACGTAGCGGATGCCCTTCACCACGCGTTCGTAGTCCATGTGCAGGTGGCCGCTGAACACGGCCAGCACGGTGCCCGGGCGCTGCGATTCCGCCTGTTCCAGGACGGCACGCACGGAGGCGCTGTTCTCCAGGTAGTCCGGCAGATCGGCGTCGATGGGCTGATGGATGAACAGCATGACCGGCCGATCGGCGCGTTTCAGCTCACCTTCCAGCCAGGCCAGCTGCTCGGGGCCCATGAACCGGCGGTAGCCGGAGGCCTTGCCTCCGGGTTCATTGCCATCGAGGACGAGCCCGCGGATGGGGCCGGCCTCGAAGGTGTAGTGCATCCCCGGCATGCCGCAGTAAGCGACCGTTTGCTCCCGAGTATAGCCTTCGTCCATGTCGTGGTTGCCGAGGACGTGATAGGCAGGGCCGCGGTACTCATTCCAGGCCTCCAGGTACCGACGGTTGCTGGGGGCTGGCCAGCAAAAGTCCCCCAGTTGCAGGATGAAATCGACACGGGCGGCCTGCATCGTGGCCACGAAGGCGCGCACGCGATCGCGTCCATCGGGCAGCATGTCCGGGTGGATGTCGGCGATCAGACCGAAGCGCAGCCGGCCTGAGGGTTGGGGCGGTTGCGCCGTGGCGCGCAGGGCGGGGAGCAGGGCGGGAGCGAGGGTGAGCCGGCGGAGGACGTGGCGTCGCGAGACAAGGCTGGAGCAGACCGTGGAGGCAGATCCAGGGAGCATGGGTTTTTGGGGGAGAATGTTACGGGTTCACTGTGCTTAGAAAGCAAAGCGCCAGGAACCGTAAGGTTCCTGGCGTGTCGACTGCGAGTTCGAGCTCGCCAGCTGGCGAGAAAAGAGGGCGCTGCTCAGCGCGAGGTGCGCTGACGAAA
>JADLFD010000270.1 GCA_020845805.1 Verrucomicrobiales bacterium
GCGACTGCCAACGTATCCGGAAATCCACCGGGTCCCCACCCACCACCAGCAGCGTGCCGCCCGGAGGCATGACGAATCCGGGCGGGAACTCGTAGTCCACTCCCGAGATGCGCCACGTGTTCGTGGGATGCGCCGGATCGTGAAGGGCCACTTCGGTGGTGCTGACATTCCTCAGCTCGAGGAACGGCATCTCGCCCCGCGGGGGTCGGGCGTGGATCTCGTGAAAGATCACGGGTCCGATGGCGGGTCCTGAGTTGGGTGCACCGAGTGTGCGCGTGCGCTGCGCGGGAAAGCTCAGCTTCCCCGCGGAGTTCGTGTGGCGCCCAAACGAAACTCCGTTGGCCGCGGCGGGGAAGGAGAACCCGTCCGCATCCCCGGTCAGACGGCCCGTCGCGTCCGCCCGGAACAGCCACACCTCATCCCCATGGCTCGAGAAGGTGAACGCAGTAGGGGATCCTGGCGCGTTGAGCTGGGATTCATCGACCACCAGTCGTGCGCCGGCGTCGAGCACGGTGCCTGGTGGAAACCGGTACTTCTGGGGGGTGCCCGGATCATCGGTGAGCCACCACCCATCCAGGGTCACCGGGGTGGTGCCCGAATTGAACAGTTCGACGGCATCCAGCAGCGGCGGGTCGGTATGGGTGAGCACCTCGTCGATCACGACGGGCATGCCCGGGCCAGCGACCAACTCCGCGCTCGCAGGAGTGCCGCCCGGAACGGCACTCACCCGCCAGAAATCCGCGTTGTCCCAGCGCTCCCACGAGGCCAGCGGATCGGAGATTACCAGGGAGAATCCCAGATCGTCGGCGGCAGGATGGCCCGACCCGGGGAACTCGAAATCGAGGATCGCTTCGCCCGCGGCGTCCTCCAGGCGCACGCGCTCGCCGGCGTTGTCGAGGCTCCCGGCAAACACGCCTCCGACCCGGGGCCCCGCACCGTAGGTGGCGCGGAACCGCGCCAGGTCCTCGACCAACACTATCCGCTCACCGGGCGCGAGGCTCGGTGCGTCCAGCGTGGGAAATGCCCAAATGATTCCGGCGGTGAACCGCACGCCGGCTAGGCTCAGCGAGGTCGCGCCCGTGTTGAGCAGCTCGACATACTCCGCACCGCCCGGGGGCGGATCGTACATCAATTCCGTCACGCGCAGGAATTGCTGCGCGGCGGAGGGCTGCGTGGGAAGCGTCGTTTCCGCCACGCGCCGGCCCGCGTCATCCCAGAGTTCCACGATCCCGCCTCGCGCCGTCAGCTCGCCCTCGTAATTCCCCAGCACGAGGCGGCGTTCACCGCCCTTGGGGCTGGTGGAACGTGCCCGGAAGGCGCGTCGATCCGGCGACACATAGGCGGCGCTGCGTGCCGGCAGCACGGTGCCGGGCTTGAAGCGCAGACGCACCGCGCCGGCGAGACGCCAGTCGGAGAGATCGACAGCAACGGGGTTGGCATTGGTCAGGCACAAGTACTCGTGAGAGGGGAGGCCGGACGGTGAACGCGCCTCGAGGGTGGCGAAGCGCACGACCACGTTAGACGACTGCGCGGCGGGCAACGTGCCGGCGTTCACCAGGGTCTGAAAGGCGTACCGGCGTCGGCCAGGCAGAAACTCGCGGTGAATGCGGTCCACCGCCTGGGTGATCGTTTCGCGGCGACCCCAGGTGCCCCATTTGGCGAGGTCGAGGGCGGCATCCGGCGCGATCCGATCGCGCCACTGGGTGCTGCGCAGCCGCCAGCGATCGGCCGACGGGGCGACCTCAGGCGGCTGCGTCAGGCGGTCCATCAGGGTGCGCACGCGGCGCAAATACATCTGCCGTGTCGACGCGGTGGAGAGGATGAGGGAGAAGACGCGATTGTTGTCGCCCACGAACAGACCGGTGTTGGTGTAGATCGTCTCGTCGAAATACGAGAAACACGGGCTGTCGCAGGTCCAAACCCGGCCGAAGCTCAAGTCGACGTCCCACGGGAACGCCAGCCATTCGCCAGAGTTTCGCGTATCGCGGTAGAGGTAATAATTCTTGTGGCAGCAATCGGTGTCGGCCGTCACGGCGCGCGCCGCGAGGTAATTCACCACCTCGGGCACATCGAGTTGATCGAAGAGGACCGACTCCTTGGCTTGGGCGGAGCCGGCGGCCAGGGCCGACAGCAAGGCGCCCAGGTCCTGGCTGCCTTCGAACTTGCGTGTCTTCTTCTCCGCGCCGGAGGTGCTGTCGGCAGTGTTGTACATCTTGTACAGCGCGCCGAGCGGATCGAGCCCCAGGCGCTCGAGGAAGTTCTCGTCGCCGTTCTCGACGAGATTGGCAACGGCATGAAACCGGCCGTTGAGTTGCACACGCACGGGAAAGGCGAAGTGCGCCGGAGCCCCGGCCTCGGCGTAGGTCTCGTACGCCATGGGGGTGCGGAAGTGGGACTTGTCCGCCCAAGTGGTCAGCAGATTCAGGTCATCGACACGCGGTTGACCACGCTGCCAGCGGAAGTGATGACCCGGATTGAAATCGAGATCGTAGGACTTCTTGGGGAACCCACGCGTGCTTTGTCCGTGCAGGTTGGCGCCGACGTTGTCGTAGAACTCCCCGTCGTAGAACAGGGAGCCACGCGTGCCGGTGTCGCCGTCGGCCGCGGCGGCGTTTTGCAGGAACCAGGACAAGACCGGGAGGTTCGAGCGGTCAGTGGCGGGGTCCCGCACCACCGTGCCGTAATACTGCGGGGTGCGCCGCGGATCGGCATAGGCCGGGGAACGCAGTACCCGGCCTTCCCCATCCCGCGCCAACACCGCCCACCGGATCATCTGTCCGGGCGTGGACGCGGAGGCCGGGATCACGGCTCCCCACCAGCCATCCCCGACCGCACCGTCCCCATGCGCGCCGTCATCCGCCATGTCCACGGTGACTTCCGCCCCGTACATGACCCGGTAACTCAACTGCACCGACGCCACGTTCCCCACCGTGCGCCGCACCAGTGCACGAACCGAGAGCGGCTGAGTATCCTCGGGGATCGCGGGTTCATGAGCCACCTCGACCACCACCGGCCCGAGGGACTCGGTGCCCCCGGTGTTCGCTCCCCCGGGGGTTGGAGCGACGAAATAGCGCCAGGCCGCTCCCCCGGTGAGCGCACGGCGCGCCACCAACTCCGGGGCCAACAGAAGATCGTCGTCATCCGCCGCGGCGTTCAGCACCTGAAAGGCGAGCACGTTGGTGCCCGCCACGAGATGCTCACGCACCCGGGCGAGGGAGAACACCGACTCGCGCACCGCTTCCTCCCGCGTGCGTGATCGCAACGCGACGGAGTTCCAGGCCAAGGGCTCCGACGCCTCTTGGCTGATCTGCGCCGCGAAGGTCGAGCCGTCACACCCGTCCGCCGTGTCCCCGTCGGTACCGGTAGGATCGAGGACAAAATCCACCAGGTCCCCAAACTGGACGTTCTCCAACTCGATCGTCGTGGCGAACCCCTGGGTGTCCTGGAACCCCAAGGTGCGCGCAAACCGCTCCTCACCATTGAACAGCACGCGGAAGGTCACCCCGTTGCCGCACCCGGGATTCTGCTTCGCCCCGGCCAACGCCACACGAACCGCGCCCTCCGCCTGGGAAACCCAGCGGCGGATGGCCCACTGGACTGCGTCGCCTCCGCCGTTGCCGTTGGGATGCCACGTCTCGCGGGTGATGGCCGTCCACGGCGGATCGCCCGGACCCAACTCCCAACCGTCCCCATTCCATGTCCACAGCGGATCCGCATTCTCAAACTCAGACCCCGGGTCGTAGATGCCATCGGCGTCGTCCGCGCGCCGGTAGAGTCCGTAGTACCAACCGTTCTTTCCCTGCACCCCTTCCGACGCCCAATCGAGGAGGGAATCCGCGATCACCCCGCCCGTGGTCTGGAGCGGGGCATTCCGGCTGACCACGAACTCTCCGTTCAGAAACGCCGCGAATCCGTCGTCATAGCGCACGTGCAGGTCCAGGGACTCGACTTCGGCCACCTGGTCCGGGGTCAGCAGGAACGGAACTCGGACGTAGGCCGTGGCATTTCGCGCGCGCATGGCAGCCGCGAAATCGGAACGGATCCAGGAAGAGAAAGCGCCTGGGGCCGACACCTCAAAGCCGAACACCGAGTCGTCACCCAGGTCATCGGTGGAACCCGCGGCGCCGGCCGGGATCAGGGCGAGATCGATGGGATCGCCCACCTGAACCCCGGTCAATCGGACCACCCTGGTCACGCCGGTGGTGTTGGCCGCGGCGAGGATCTCGCTATCGTGCTGTTCGCCCTTGAAGAAGATGCGAGCGCTGACCCCGGACCCCGAGGTTTCCTGCTTCGCGAGGTGCCAGGTGACGTTCAGCTCACCGGCGACACTGGAGATCCACCGCCGGATCACCCAACGTTCTCCGCCACTGTTGCTGCCCGTGGGGCGCGCCGTGGTTCGAGTGATGCGATCCCAGGGAGCCACACCGCCGGGCGAGCGCCATTGCACCCCATCCCAGAATCCCGCCGGAAAGGGGATGAAGTCAGCCGCCGAGTAAGTGCCATCGCTGTCGCGCGATCGCGCATAGTAACCGTAGTGCCAGCCGCGAAATCCCTGTTCTCCCCCGGCACTCCAGTCTTCTTCCGAATGCGCCACCACCACCTGTGCCTGGTTGGTGGACTGATCCCATCCCACCCCCAACGGACCCCGCGCCCACTCGGCATCGGCGAAATCCATTCGCGGCCACGCGCTGCCCAATGTGTCGCCGGCGGGCACGTGCCAATGCGCATCCGATCCAGTGCGCACCCAGAATTCCGGGACCGTCGCGGATTCAGCGCCATAGGCGACATCCGCCACCTGCGCGGGATAAGACGGAGCAAACGCCGTGGCCACGGTGCCGTCAGGCCGCACCAGCGCGAGGTACTCCCCCGCGCCCGAGAGCCGGAAGTTGGTATGCCAGGTGCGCCCAGGCACCCGCCGGTCCTTGCCCGAGGCAAACACCACCAGGTACTCGCGCGGCCCCAGATTCTGCGCGGGAAAGATCCACTTCGTTGGGTCCGCGGGATCGTCGGTGAGCCGCCAGCCTGCGAGATCCACCGCGGTCGATCCCGGGTTATGGATCTCGATCCAATCCTCGACGTCGCCGTCGTCGTCCTTCAGTCCGAGGACGTTGTCCGCGACAAACTCCGTGAGGACCAGTTGCGCCGAAGCGCGGTGCACCACGAGTGGTAGCAGGAGGAAGACCACCATGAGCCACGCTCCCCTGCCCACCGGCCTCGATGACACCCATGGCATGCGCGAGAGGGTATCACACGGAGGCGAATGAGGGAAACCACCCTCACTCTCCTCGTCCGCTTCCCGCCGCCACCGTCACGCCGGAGGCGCTCGCTCAACTGCTCCCGTGAGCCCCTTCGCAACGCCATTCAGCGCGGACTCACGTCCGCGACTACGGCGCTCACTCGTCCGCTTCCCGCTCTGGCCGCGGGCCAACGCAGGTCAGGCTTTCGCCGGCTTCACGCCCAACCCCAGCGTCTCGCGGCAATACTTGATGCTGCGTTCGAGTTCGTCGCGCTGCTTCTGCGGATCGTTCCCGTCATACTGCGCCATCGCCTTGCCCCGGCGCGCGAGCGCCAGGAAGGAAGCGAAATCCGCCGCGGACTTCTTCGGCCAAGCCTCCCAGAACCCGGGATCGAGATAGGGCAGCTCAATGGCAAATCCCCCGATGGTCTCGATGTTCACCGCCACGTGCGGGCACAGTTTGGCGTACCGCTCAAAATAGCGCTTCAGATCCACCACGCCTCCGTCGCCCATGGCGGTCCATTGAACCTTGCATCCCTTCTCCGACTCCCAGATCGCCGAATCACGCAGGCTCGTGGTCAGTGCGTAGGGCGCCAGTTTTTCCAGGCTGTCGAGCGGGTTCTCCAACGTCCAAGCCGCGTTCCCTGAATCCATGTTGGCACCGACCCACTCCTTGCCGCCGGCTTCGATCAGCGAGATGAGCTCGTCTGCGGCCATGTCGCCGGCGTGATTCTCCACCGCCACCTTCACGCCGAGATCGCTCGCCAGCGCCTTCTGCGACTGCAGCACTTTCACGGTGTCCGCGATTCGCGCCTCAATGCCACCCGGGGTGCGACGATCTTCGCGCGCTCCCAGCACCACGCGAAACACCGGAGACCCGAGCGCTTTGGACAACTTCAGGCCGAGCGCCAGATGCTCCTCCGCCGTGCCCCAGTCCTTGCGGAACGTCTTGGACGTCGGACAAATGCTCCACGACCCGAGCAGGATTTCGACGCCCTTGTCGGTGGCGTATCGCCGTAGTTCCCCCGCATCCGACTCCTTCAGCGATCCGAGCGACGGCAGATCGGTGATGAACAGGGTGTCCACATTCAACGAGGCAGCGTAGTCGACGATGTCGCGCCCCTTCAGCTTGAGAGCGCGCACAGCGAAGTTGTCGATGCCGAGCTTGATCTTGGGCGACGCCGGCTGAGCCAGGGAGGAAAGCGGGGCGTGCAACGCGGTGGACGCCACGGCGGCGGCGGCGGTGCCGACAAACCCGCGGCGGGAGATGGGTGCGGTAAGGGCGTTCATGGGCGCCGCAGTGTGCCCGGGATGCCACGCCGTCGCCAAGACCCGAGCGCAGCCAGCATCCCCCCGTGCTTGCTTCTTCCCGCGGCCGGGGGACAACACTTCTCCCGAGCCCGCACCGTCGCTGTGAGCGCATGACGCGATACCGGACATTTCCATGCCCTCCCCTGCCGCGCCCATCTCCCGGTGCCGCTGCCAGGGGCAAGGCTCGTGTTTGGGGTCGCGTGACGTGGCTCGGCCTCGCGGCCTGCCTCTGCCTCGCCTGCCCGCGCACGGCCTCCCCGCCGGGTCCGCTGATGGGTCTGGATGGCCAGATGCACCCCGTGACCGTGGACGCCACCACCCGCGCCTGGGTCTATGTCTTCGTCGGCATCGAATGCCCCATCTCCAACCGTTGCCTCCCCGAACTCGCGTCGCTGGAGAAAAAGTACGCCTCCCAGGGCATCCGGTTCCTCCACCTCTACCCGAATCCCGACGAAACCCCGGAGCGCATCCGCCGTCACCGCGCCGAGTACGGCCTGGGTCCGGATGCGTACCGGGATCCCGCGCACACCCTCGCCCGGCAGCTGCAAACCCATCGCACTCCCGAGGTCGTGGTGATCACCCGCGGGGGCCGACAAGTCTATCAGGGACGCGTGAACGACCAGTATGCCGCCCTGGGCGTCGGCAAACCCGCCCCCACCCGGCACGACCTGGCCGAGGTCCTTGCCGCGATCGTCGCCGGCGCCCCCCTGGAGCCCCGCATCCAAGCCGCCGTCGGCTGCTCCTTCCGTTCGTATCCATGAGCGCCGTTACCCTGACCTCCTTGCGCCAAGCGACGGGTGTCCTCGCGATGTGGCTCGTGTCCACAACGCTGGACGCAGCCCCGACGTTTTATCAGGACCTCGCCCCCGTTCTGTATCAGCATTGCGCCCACTGCCATCGCCCCGAGCAATCCGGCCCGTTCTCGCTGCTGTCGCTCGCCGATGCTCGGAAGCACGCGCGCGAGATGGTGGACGTCACGGCACGTCATTACATGCCGCCCTGGTTGCCGGCCGCAGGGCATGGTGAATTTCTGGGCGAGCGCCACCTGACCAAGTCCGAAATCCAGTTGTTCGCGGACTGGGTGGCGGGCGGCCTGGCGGAAGGAGATTCCGCTCGCGCTCCCGCCGTGCCCCCTGCCCCCGGGGACTGGGAACTCGGTCCCCCCGATCTCGTGGTGCGCATGCCGGCCGCCTACGCGCTGGGCGCCGAGGGACGTGACGTCTACCGGCATTTCGTGCTGCCGCTTCCGGCCAGCCATGATCGCCCGCGGCACGTGCGCGCCTGGCAGTTCCGACCCCGCTCGCGCGCGGTCCATCACATTTTCCTGCGCCTCGATCGCTCGGGAGAGGGGCGGCGACGGGACGCGCGAGATCCGGATCCCGGCTTTCC
>JADLFD010000271.1 GCA_020845805.1 Verrucomicrobiales bacterium
ACCGGTTCCATGCGGACGGATCCATAGGCCACGTGCGACGCACTCACGCACACGGGCACGAGCAGGTTCCGGCACTCCTCCCTCCGCGGCACAATGGAACCGAAGGAGATCTCGTACGGACCCTTGGTCGAGACGCCGAGATCGCCCTCGTTCTGCACGTGGCCTTCGGGCGTGACGTACCGCTGCACGTTGTGGGAATCGATCGAGTACGAACCCATGCCAATCGAGCCCGGCGTCGGCCGTCGTTTCAGCAACTCGTGCTCCGTCATCACGTGCATCCCCACCATCCGGCGCGCCTCGCGGATATACAATTGCCGCGGCCAATGGCCGTTGTCCTCAAACTCGTCGCGCGCCAAGCCCCACTGCTGCATCCGCTCCCGCACCTCCGCCGGCACCCGGGGATCGTGCGCGATGAAGTACAGCCAGCTCTTCTGATAGCGCTCGTGCTCGCGGAGGATCTCGCGTCGCCGCGCATAGCTCGCCTCCGGATAGTCGTAGTTCGCCCCGAGGTGATCGGTGCTCAGCGGACCGTGGTTGTTCGTGTCCGTCTTGGCGTTGGGAATCGCATCGAACTTGTCGAACGTCTCCCGCCATCCCGCCGCGAAAACGCGGAGCAGGAGTTCAAATTCATCCGGGTCATAGCCCTCGGGGCGCGCGAACGGGACACGGTTGTCCGGATGCTGCGTCAGGCACATCCGGAAACAGTAGGCCTGCACCCGGTGGTCCCCTTCGCCATTCTCTCCTGGCGACGCAGCACTGATCCGCGGCAACACCCCGCTCGAGGGATCGCCCGGTACGCGGTACGCGCTGATCCCCGCGGGTAAGACACCGAAATGGTGGCGGTGCTGGAACACCCCCTTCTGCACCCCCGCCCAGGTTTCGCCATACTCCTGGCGCGACTCGCGCCCCACCCGGTACGTCACGCCGGCGGCCGCCATCAAGTCCCCTTCATACGTGGCGTCGATGAACATCCGTCCCTCATACACGCGTCCGGACACGGTGCGGATGGACCGGATCTCACCCCCTCGCCGACGCACGCCCCGCTCGCGATCCAGCCACTCGTCGCGGTCCACTCGAATTCCGCACTCCCGGATCCAGGATTCGAAGACCTTCTCCGCTACGTGCGGTTCGAAGATCCACATCGTGCGTTGCGCTCCATCGATGGCCGGGGTGCCCTGTCCCTTGTTCCCGTACTCCTCGCGACGCTGCCAACGCCAACTGCTCTCCTGCTCATAGTGCCGCCAGACGCGGCGGTAGAACTCGCGCGACAGCCCGCCGATCACGGACTTGTCCCCCGTGTCCGTAAACCCCAGGCCGCCGCTGCTCAATCCTCCCAGATGCTTGTCCGGCGAGACGATGACCACGGTCTTGCCCATGGCCCGGGCCTGCACCGCCGCAGTGACCGCGGCCGCCGTGCCCCCGTAAATCACGAGATCATGCGAACTCCGCTCGGCACCCTGAGCCAGCAGGCCCCCGATCATCCCCAGGAACACCGCAGCCCACCTGCGCACCGTTCGTTGCATGGCTGTGGGTACCAGCTTCGAGCTCGACCGAAAAGGCTCTCCCGACGCCACGACTTCGTCAGGGCGCAGGTCATTTCTGTGGTCACAGGCCGGAACGACCCCTCACTCGACGGTCCTTCACGCCCGCGTCAGCCGCGAAACCACCGCCAGCCCCAGAAACGTCACGCCCAACACCAGCAGACGCCATCCCCAGGAGAATTCGCCCGTGGAACGCGCCTCCAACCGGAGCTTGAGCGACGCCCAGGGGTTCACTTCGAGCGGCCGGGTGAAGGTGAGCCGGGACCCTTCCACCGGCAACGACGCCCGGATCGCTGCCGGATTGGCCACCGCGGCGTCCTGCTGCTGAATGAGGCGCTCGGCCAGCCGTTCCTGGATCGCGTTCTCCTCCGCCGAGTTGCGCTCCATCCATTGCTTCGCCTGGGCTTGCGTGTAGGCCAGCGTCCCCGCGGTCCCCGCCACCGGGGGAGCGTCCGCCGCCCGCCCACCCTCCGTCCCCACGCGCGCCTGACGGACGTTCAAACCCACCAGGGCCTGCTGCCGCCGCAGGTTGTCCAGTTGCACGCGCGCGTCCTCGTTGAACGCCTGGTCATGCTGCGACAGACCATACGCCGCCTGGAAGGCACGCCGCGCATCCTGCGGATTCCCGGTGACCAGCAGGGAATTGGCCAGGTTCAGGAACTGCTCCGCCTCGTGCGTCTCCGCCTTCCGCTGTTGCGCCTCCCCTTGCAGGTAGGACTGGACATCCTCGGTGGCGACGCCCTGCCACGGGGTCTGGCTCTCGAGTTGCAGCGGCCCCTTCCAACGCCGCACCTGCCAGCGTCCGTTCAGGTGCACGTTCCACCGGATATTCTCCAACGGCAGATCAAACCGCGGCCCCTCCAGTTCCACGTCGAGCGCGCGCGACACGCGACCCGTGCCCTTCTTCAAATACAGGATCTCCACCGTCGAGGCCTCGCCCTGTTTCGCATTGCGCTCGAGCGGAATCAGGATCTCGTTCGTGGCCTGCCACGGCACCACGCTGTGCTGATTCACCAGCGCGAACCAGAACCCGTCGTCCATCGGTAGTTTCACGTGCAGCAGGCGCTTGTCCCCCGGCACCACTCCCAGCCTCGCGCGGGTCAGCATCGAACCCTCATCCGAAACCACGGTGTCCATTTCCAACCGGGTCACCCGCGCCGGCAGCAGCCGCGCCGCCTGGTGACGCTCCAACCGAACCGGAAGCGCGTACTCCGGTTCCACCACCCGGAACACGTGGCTCGCGGTCACTCCGGCAATCCCTTCCTGCAACCCACGCGGAATCGACTGTGCATCCGCGGGCTGTAGCGACGCGCCAGGTTCCGGAACCACATGCAGGCGGCCTGAGCCTTCCAACATCAGAAAGCCACGCTGCAGGGAAGCGTCCATGGCGCGCACGCCGACCACGCGAGCCTCGGACGCCTGGGCCGCCAGGGGCAGTGTGTAGCTGGCCCGCAGCAAGTACCGGCCGAGCAGGCGCCGATCCAGACGCACCTCCCAGTCCCGGTACGACACCGTCCCCCCCGCCTCCGCCGCCGGCAACATCGCAAACTGGCCCACCTGCTCGCCCGTGAACTTCACCGAATCCGCCGCGGCCGGCAGCCTCAGCACCAACGCCTTCAGCCCGGCGTTCTCGATCTCGTACTGCAGGTTCACCGTGACCCGGGAGAGCGCCTCACCAAACGCCACGTGCTGGACGCCCAATACCTGCACCCAGGCATCGACGCGCTCGAGGTCGAACGTCAGCAGCCAGGGGTCCTGCAGCAATCGGAACGCCAGCGCGCCTTTCTGCCGCACGCCCGTCTGCTGGGGATCCAGCTGCGTCACCCCTTCGCGCTGCACGCTGCGGAGCCGCAACCCCTGCTCCGGCACCACCGTCATCTGCCCCCGTTGTCGCGTGGCTTCTCGCAGCGAAATGCGTGGCGCCACCCAGCCATTCGTCGAACGAAGCCCGGGTCCGGTCAGCACCAGGTTGAAGGCCTGCTGGCCCTGGGTCTTCCCCTTCAAATGCAGCGTTACCACGCGTCCGGATGAGTCCGTCTTCAGCTCGGTCCAATGCGAGAGCGCCGGTCCGCTGGCCGACTCCACGGACAGCGGTTCCGGAAGCGGAAAGCTCAGCTTGAAGATCCCGGCGCGAATCACGTCCACCGTCAACGCCGCCCCGAGCACGACGCGATCCTCGCTCAGGGACAGAGTCTGCTGCGACTCCACGCGCACGTCCGGTTCGACCGCCGACGCCTTCACCGTCACGCGTCCACCCGCTCCCGAACGGCGAAAGGCGCGTCGTACCACCACCTCCCCCACCCCCGTTCCCCACGGCGCACCCGCCGTCATCGCGGATCGGAAATCCTCGAGGTTCATCGTCGCGAACCCCTCCGCCTTCACCTCATCCACCTGCACGTCGTTTCCCGTGCCCACGCCCACCATCCCCATCTCCCCCGCGGCCCCCGCAACCGAGGGCAAGGCCACTTCGCGTTCCAGGGGCAGAGATCCCACCCCCACCTGCGACACCACGCGCAAGGCAAAGGGCTTGGACTGCGCCGGCGACAACCCGACCCGCACGCGGCCCGCATCCGGATCGTACCGCCACGAAACCACCGACTCCCCCTCCACACGGCTCACCGTCATCCCCCGCGCCACCTCGAACTCCAATTCCCCCACCTCTCCCTGCGCGGGACGCACGCGCACCTCATGAACTCCCTCCAACACCCACACGCCCGGGAGCAGCAAATGAACCCACTCCGCGTAAAACACCGCCCGCTCGCGCCGCGCATCGCGGGTCCGTGGACGCCAGGAAATCCAGGCCGGCTGGGATCCGCCCGAACGCAACACCAACTCCACCGCCGTGCGGCCCGCCCCCGCCCGTGCATCTGGAATCACCGACATCGCCTCCGGCGAGGCCA
>JADLFD010000272.1 GCA_020845805.1 Verrucomicrobiales bacterium
CGTCGGGCGCGGCCGATTCCGGCGCAAACATGCCGCGTCCGGCCCAGGGGGGCATGTCTTTCCAGATCGCGTGGAGGTTGGTGCGCAGCGCGGAATCGCGGCGAGGCGTGAGGGCTTCCCGCACGAGAAAGGGGAGCACTTCCGGCGGCATTTCCAGGAACGCGGTTTTGCACTCCAGCCGTGTGGCTTCGTCGGCGCGACCTTCGAAGTCCAGGGCGTGCTCGCGATGGAATCGGTGAAACCACGCGCGGGCGGAGCGGCCTTCGAACTGGGGAAGTTGACGGTCCGCATGCCAGGCGACGATCACCGGGGTCAGGAGCGAGAGGATCGCTCCCAAGGACGCCCATTGAAGAGCTCGGCGCCGGGTCATGGGAGACCATGGCGGTGCCTGGGCGGGTTTTGCCAAGGGCAAAGCGGGTTTCGCGAAGGCCTGCGGGTCGCACTTCCCGTGGCGGAGGTGGGCAGGTGCCCTATCGCGAAATCGGGGATGGGGCGCCATGCTTGACGAGGAGTTTCGAGGATCGGGAGAATCCCCGCATGGATTTCAGGAATCCTCGCCGGGTCAGGATGTCTCCTGTCGTCATCCGAGTTTGGCTGGGTCTCCTTTGGGTCATGGGCCTGAGTCCCACGGTTCGTGCGGTCGAGGGTTGGACTAACTGGACGGTGATGTCCTCGACGCCGGCGGACACGATTTGGCGGCTGACAGTGTTGGAGGGCCGGTTGTGGGCCACGGGGAATGGGAATACAGAGCCGGTCAACGGAGGCGTGGACCGGCGCGAATTCACGTACTACCGCGAGGAGGCGGACGGATCCTGGACCCGCATTTCGAGCACCAACTCACCGGCCCCGATTCGAGCGGTGGAGACGGGATTGGGGGCGGTCGCGGTGGGATCGATTGGTCGGATCTGGACCCGTTTTCCCGATGAAACGTGGCGGAACCTGGGAGTGGGACCCAGGTATACGCTGGTGGATCTGGTCGATTTCCAAGGTCTGCTGGTGGCGGTGGGGCGGGAGACTACCACACGCGCCTTCATCACCACCTCGACGGACGGCCTCACCTGGACACCGCGTGCGTCGGTGGTGAGTCGAGGTTTTCGCGCCGTAGCTCAGGGTGCGGGGCGCCTGGTGGCAGTGGGTGACGAGGTGATCCGTGTTTCGGAGGACGGTGTTAACTGGAGCGAAACGGCGTTCGTGCTGCCGGGACCTTGCGATGGCGTGGCGTTCGGCAACGGTCGCTTCGTGGTCATCGAGCAGGGACGCCTCCGCTACAGCAGGGATGCGCATTCCTGGTCTTCTGCCCGCGGTGTCGAGGACGGCTATCAGGCCGTGACCTTTGCCTACGGTGGGTTTGTCGCGGTGAACGCAACCGGCGCGGTGATGGGATCCGTGAACGGCGAGACGTGGATTCAGCTCGCGCAGATCGGAGCGGGCCCTCTGTTCGAGGTGATCGCGATGGATCGCCGCTTCGTCGTCGCCGGCGGGGGCGGCCTGATGGCGCGCAGTGACGTCATCTCACCTGCCGCCCCGGCCTGGGTGAGGTTGCCGCGCGGTTGGGAGGGACGGGCACGGGCCAGGGTAGTCCTTGAAGGTGAGGCGACCGAGGCATCGTCGCTGGCGTACCAGTGGTACCGCGAAGGGATTCCTCTGGCCGGCCAGACCGCCGCACGTTTGGTCTTCGAGTCCATCCAGCCGTCCGACAGCGGGACCTACTGGCTGGTCGCGAGCAATGCGGCGGGCACCTCGCGCACGCCGGACTGTGCGGTCCACGTTGCCGAGGTGACGCCTTCCGATCACTGGCAGGTGCTGCGACGCATGGACCAGGACATCCGCCTGGCGCGGTGTGCGCGTGGGCCGGGGCGCTTCCTGGCGACCACGGAAGAAGGCGAGATGGCGGTATCATCTGACGGTGTTCGATGGAGCGTCGTTCCTGCATTGGCGCCAGGGAGGGTGCGCGGAGTTTATTACCTATCGAGTTGGTACATCGCGGCCGGGGAGCAGGGATTCTTGGCGCGATCGCCCGACGGCAAGACGTGGACTCGCCTGAGCGTCGGGACCCAGGCGGCCTTGAACTCCGTGGCCTTTCACCTTGGCAACGGGTGGGTTGCGGTGGGCGATGACGGTGAACTCTGGCGTTCCACGAATTTGCAGGCCTGGTCTCGGGTGGCCTCGGGCGTGACGAACCGATTGAACGCCGTGGTGGCGGGCGTCAACGAGTTCGTGGCCGTGGGGGAGGGAGGCGTCATATTGACGTCACCCAATGGGCAGCAGTGGACGCGGAGGAATTCCTTCACCACCGCGACGCTGAAAGATGTGGGGTCGGGGGGCGGATTCGATGTGGCGGTGGGCGCCAGTGGGACGGTCTTGGCCTCCGCCGGAGGCGACTGGACGTTCCTGACGCTGCTGGGTCTGGGCGGCCTCGACGTGCTGGACGTCAACTTCTTTGGAGACGTGTGGAGTGTCATGGGAGAGAGAGGGCTGTATCGGTGGCGTTTTCGGGAGAATCGACTTCCGCCGAGTATATCCAGTCAGGCCGACGCCACCTTCGGCCGGCCGGAGAGGCTCTCCGCCCTGACCTCAGACGCGAGCATGGAGTATGCGGTGGCTGGGAATGTGGTCCTCCGGGGCGGCACCTACTTCTGGTCCACCGGACCCAACCGCGAGGTCGCCTCCCTCAGGGATATTGCGGAGGTGGCCGGACGGTTGGTGGCCGTGGGCGACGGGGGCGCGATCCTGCATTCCTCCACGGGGAGCGAATGGGAGGTGGTGGCGAGTCCGGGGACGGCGCTCTCCCTGGCGGGCGTGGCGGGTGACGTCGGCCGCGGGGTCGTGGTGGGCGAGGCGGGCACGATGCTATGGTCGACCAATGGATCCGGGTGGCGGTCGCTTCCGCGTGTCACCACCAACCACCTCCACTCGGTCGCCGCGGGTGGGGGCCGGTTTGTCGCGTCGGGCTCAGCAGGTACCGTGCTGGCCTCCGAAGATGGCGAGCGCTGGCAACTCGGCGCTCCCCTGACGTGGTGGCATCTGCAGGAAGTGGTGTATCACGAAGGTCGGTTCTGGACCGCGTCGTTCGAGAGAGTCTTCCAATCCACCAACGGGCTGAACTGGGTCACGAACCGTGTGCAGGGCTCTTATGAGATCACCGATCTGACCTTTTTGAACGGGTCTCTCGTGGTGCTCGACTCGTTCCTGCCGCGGCGTGTGAGTGACGCGTGGCGTGCGGAGGCACTTCTGGCGCCGGATTGGCGGGTATTCATGCGCCGTCTGGATTCGGATGGGGAAACCTTGGTCGGCGTGGGTCTGAGCACGGCGCTTCAATTCTCACGCAACGGAATGGATTGGTTCCAACGCAGTTTTGGACCGCCCCTCGAGCTTCACCGGACCAGGCTCCTTCGGGGCTCCCTGTATGCGGTGGGTGCCGCCGGGACGATCGCACGCTCGGCGCCGTGGTCGCGATTGTCGGCGTCGCCGGTGCAGCGAGGAGTGGTCAGTCTGCATCCGAGCGACGGGCGAACGTTCCGGCTCGAGCACGCGACCTCGGCAGATGGGGCTTCGGGCTGGCAGACGTTTGAGGGTGAGCCCGTGGTGGGCCCGGATGGAAGGTTGACCTGGAAGGACGACGGGTCCGCGGCACAAGGAACGAGATTCTATCGGGCCGTGATGCAGGAGTGAGAATCAGCAGCCTGCCGGTTCGGTGTCGGTGCTCACGCGTTCTCCGGCCGACCCGAGCGCCCTCAAGGCGGCCTTTCGTCCGCATTCACGTCCATCCCACCGTGCCGACGGTTGGAGTTCGGCGTCGGAATTCACTCCCCTTGCGCGTGTCCGGGGAGATCGTGCTCGACCCGGTGTGATGGGGTGCGCATGACTCAGGCTATGCACGATGGTGGCTGTGGTCCGAATTCCTGGGGCTGGGTGGGCGGGGTGGTCGCGTCCAGAACTCGTCGGCGACCTCAGCGCGTCCTCCGTGTACCCCTGGTTTGGGTCTCGTTGCTTCTTGTCCTTGGGACCGCGCGCAGCTTCGCGGCGAGTTGGACCAATCCCCAGGGTGGCGCATGGACCGAGGCGGCGAACTGGTCAGGGGGCCAGGTGCCGATGAATACGGAGGCGGTCATTGATCTGCCTGGCACGTATGGAGTGGTTCTGGATTCGGACCTCTCCGTCACGCAGTTCCTTTTGGAAAGCCCTGCCGCCACGCTGGGCGGATCCGGCACCTTGACGATTGTCGAGGGCTTCACATGGAGGAGTGGGATCCTCGGGGGCAACCCGCTTGGCGCGGTGATCGCACGAGGGGATCTGTTCCTGACCGGATTCAACGGAGTCGGGGGCCGCTCGCTTTCCCGGGCGCTCCTCAATTTCGGGTCCGCGTCATGGAACGACTCGGCACCCCTCCAACTCGGCAACGGTGGCACGATCTCCAATGCGGCCTCGGGCACGTTTGAGATTTCCGGGGATGCTCGGATCGACGCGGTGGGAGGCAGTCGGTGGATTTGGAACGCGGGAACCCTTCGCCGGATCGATTCCGGCACGCTCGATCTGGGAGTGGAGTTGAGGAACTCCGGACGGGTTGAGATCGAGTCCGGCACCCTGGTTCTCCGTCAGGGCAGCCAGCATTCCGGTTCGCTGCACATCACCAATCTGGCCGGGTTGGTGCTCGCCGGGGGTGCGCATGCGTTTACGACGGAGTCCAAGCTTACCGGCGCGGGGGGGCTCACCATTTCAGGTGGGACCACGACCCTGGGCGGAGAGGTCGACCTTCGTGGGCCGTACCTGTTCCGCGGGGGGACGGTCGTGGTCAGCGGCGCGTTCCAGGCCATCACCAACCTGCTCACGGTCGATGGGGCGAACGTCACCTTTACCGGCGCGTTCCGCTGCGTGAGCAACGTCCTGGAGGTCGTGTCCGGTTCCGCGCGGTTCGAGGGGGGCGGCCTGCTGGAGCCGAGTTCTCTGCGGGTGGGGCCGGCAGGGCGGCTCGAGGGGTCGACCCCGATCCTCGTACGCGGCCCCCTGACGCTGGAGGCGGGCGCGATCGCGGGGACGGGCACCTTGATCGCGCGGGACGGGCTCATGCTGGGTGACGGGGGGCTTCGCCTTGCGGGCCGCGCGCTGGTCAACGGAGGCGTGGGTCGGTGGCGTGGCGCAGCGGGAACTCTCTCCATGGAGAGCGGCGCTGCCATCACCAACCTGGCGGGGGCGACGTTTGATTTGGAACTGGACCCCATCGTGGCCGACTCCGGCGGGGCGATCGGGTTCATCAACGAAGGTCAGTTTCGGAAGACGGGAGGCACGGGGACGGCGCTCTTCACCACGCCGTTCTCGAATCCAGGCACGCTGGAGACCTTGTCGGGTGGACTGACCTTGCGGGGTGGGGGGAAACACAGCGGCACCTTCCAGGTGGGTGAAGGCACGCAGCTGAGTTTGGGCGGGAACCACACGCTCGAGGTGGACTCCACGATGAGCGGGTTGGGCACCCTGGCCGTTTTGAGTGGGACGGCGGATTTCGGCGGGGTGGTGGACGTTCGGGGCAGCCTCGTGTTCAGCGGGGGCGTGGCCAACCTCACGGGTCGATACAACGCCATCACCAATCTGGTGATGATCACGGGCGGGAAGGCGAACTTCTCGGGTAGCGGAGTCATCGCGCCGGGGTCGTTGGTGATCACGAACCTGGGGATCCTGGGCGGCGTGGATCCGGTGTCCGTGCGCGGTCCGATGCGGTGGGGTGCCGGACGGATGGAAGGATCCGGTCCGGTGGTAGCCGAGCAGGAGTTGGAGATGATTGGAGGATCGCTGACGATGTCGGGTCGTGCGCTGGTGAACCGCGGTGCGGGGCGGTGGCGTGGCACCGCGGGAACTC
>JADLFD010000273.1 GCA_020845805.1 Verrucomicrobiales bacterium
CGGCGGGACTTCATGGGGCGGAATCCGTTCCTGGGGTGCGCGGCGGGCGGGAGCCCGCGGAGCCGCCGTTAGAAGTGGTCGCGCCGCGTTTCCTGTCAACGCTCGAAACAAAAAGAGCCGGACCTGACGGTCCGGCTCTGGTGCGAGGTGGGCGCCCGTGGTGGGGCGGAGCCGCCTACCGCGGGCTACTTCGCCAGGCGGTAGAACGCGGCGACGGTATTCGCGGTCACGGCGTAGGGGGTCGCGGCTCCCGCTACGTCGGCCCAGGGACCGGTGATGGCGGGGGCGGACTGCAGACGGCCACCCAGGGAACCGTCCCAGGAGACCGTGAGCCCGGAGGCGGAGCGGGCGACGCGGACGGATCCCGGTCCGGCCACGCCGGGCACGGCGAATGGCGCGGAAGGTGGGCCGGTGACGGAACGGCCGGCTTCCGTGCGATCGGCGTCCTTGGTGTAGGTGGCCACGATGGCGATCTTGGAGCCACCGGGGACGTTCAGGGCGGTCACATCCACGCTGAATGAGCCGAAGGTCTGGTCCGTGTCGTTGGTCGAGTTATCCGTGAACGACCCGAGGTAGCGGCCGGGGATGATGTAGGCATTGGCATCCGCTACCGGGTCGATCACGTACAGGTCGACCACGTCGGTGGCGTAGTTGTCCGTGTTGAAGGCCGGGAGCGTGCCGGTGAGTACGTTGTTCGCAAGGCCCACGATGGTTGGTTGCGGCGTGGCCGGCGCGACGAGCACGTTCGCGTAGTATTCCTCGTAGGTGCGGCCGGAGCCGTCGGCAAACGGGAACCCGGAGAAGTTGTTACCGGAGAGTTGGTTTCCGCGGGCGGTGATGGGAACCGCGTTGTTGGCGGAGATCATCTGCACGCCGGGGATGTTGGCGACGATATTGCCTTCCAGGGTGTCACTGACGCCGTCCCCGTTGCTGCCGAACCGGATGCTCGCGGTGCCGGGGAGACTGATCAGGTTGGGATCCTCCGTCTCGCGCTTGGGAGCGAGGGTCACGCCATCGGTGGCGACGCCGAAGTGGTTGCCGGCAATCACGCAGCCGTTGGCGTTGCTATAGAACTCGATGAGCGTGTCGTAGGCGGTGGTGTTGAGGATGTTCCGTTCGTTGGCATCGTTGACGCCGTCGCCATCCACACCGATCACGGACGCCGTGGTCTCGCGGCCGTTTTCATAGTTCTCGACGCTGGAATCGCCGGCTTCGCGTCCCGCATCAAGCTGGGCCTGGTGGACGTCGTTGACGTTCACCCAGGTCTTGCCATCGGCGAGCAGGTTGAAGTAGTTGCCGGAAACGCGCGCGCGCGGCAGTTCGAGGGCCAGCGCGATGTGCATGCCCGTCGCGATGTTGCCTTCCCCGATATCGTTGCGCCCGTCGCTATCCGTGCCGTAGATGAGGCCGCCCGAGTAGGTATCCACGTTGGCACCATCGACACTGACCCGATGGCGGAATCCCGCCACCGCGGCGCCGCCGCCGGACACCGTACGGCCGTCGGGGGCGAGGCCGAACCAGCAGCCCTGGACGCGTGCGTTCTGCGCCTGGTTCACCAGCGCCACACAGTAAATGCTGGGATCCTCGTCGGAGCCCGGCGTGTGGCGGCTCTTGAACGAGAGCCCGCGGATGGTGACTTGGTCCGCTCCGTAGACGCCGAGGATGGCGTTCTCCGAGTCGCCGTAGCCCGGGAAGGGCAGGCGGGTGGAGGCGCGATCCGGCTTCTCGGCGGAACCGGAAGTGGCGTCGCTGGTGGAATCCAGGACGATACGCAGCTTGGCATCGTTGCCCTCCAGGATGCCCTTCGTGTTGGGACTCGCGCCGGGCTGGGTGTAGCCGTCGATGGTGATTCCGTCCTTCGTGATCAGGGCGTAGCCTCCGATGGGCGTGGCCAGGGTATGCGGACCCTCCCCGGGGATGTTGAAGACGATGCGATCGTTCTCCTGCTGGTTGGCGAGCGCCTCGGCGAGCGAGGTCTTCCCGTCCGCTGCCGTGCTGCCATTATCCGCGGTGTCCACCACCACGGTGCGAACCGGTTCGACGCGCAGGTTGTCGATCAGCACGAACGTTTCGTCCCTGGGATCGGCGATCGAGGTGAACGGATCCGAGAGTCCCAGCATCAGGGTGCCAGACTTGAAGGCCGTGTCGTTGGTGCGTTGCGCGAAGAGGTGGCCGTCCATCTTCCAGGTGACCACGTTGTTCACCTGGCTGACTTCGACGCGCACCCAGCGCTTGCCGAGCATGCCGGGGCCTTCGAACTGCGAGCTGTGGAAGACGGTGGTGAAGAATCCCTCCGGATCGTTGGTATCGAGGGTTCCGTCGCCATTGCGATCCAGAAGGCCACCCGAACCGTCCGCGAGTCGAGGGACGGGAGGTAGTCCAGCCCCGCCGCCATCGAGCGCCACGTAGTCTCGGGCTGCGCCGCCTTCGCTGGTCACTCCAAAGAACAACCCGTCACTGTTGTCGCGCCCGACCGCGGTGGTCTTGAAAGGATCGGAAAGGCCCGTACCACTCAGCGCGAACCAGTTTGAGTACTCGCCCCCGTGGTTGATGCCGAAGAGGGCGTATTCAGTGGTGCCCACCCCATTGTCCGTGAAGGCACCATGGTTCATGAACAGATCGAACTTCACCACGTAGTCGCCCGAGAAGGTCTTCCCCTTGGGGTAGAGATTGATGGCGAAACGCTCGGCGAGGTCATCCTTCTTGTTCACCGAAAGCTTGAGGGCCTTGGTGGCGGTGCCGGTGGAGGAAGGAGCGGCCGGGATGGCGAGCTCCTCGAACGTATCGATGGCGGTGTAGAATTTGTATTTCAGCTGACTGTAGTCGACGCCCCATTCCGCGGAATAATCGTCGGTGGCGCTCCCTTCGAAGTAGCCAGTCTTGATCGTCCAGTTGGCGGAGGTGTCGGTGTCGAATGAGTCTTCGAACAGGGGGGCGGCGTGGAGGGTGACAGGGAGAGCCAGCAGCAGGACCGCTGGCGCGAGACGTAGGGGTCGGGTGCGATGCTTCATGGGTCGAGGTTCGGGGTCGGGGAACACAGGCCACCTGCCTGCGGGGAAACATTTCTCATCATCCTCCCCGGTTCGGGGACATCCTCGGCCGAGGGGCAGGCGGCGCAGCGGTCCGACACGGTGTACGCCTGTGGCCGTGCCCAACTCAAGCGTGAGGCGACCGATTTTTTTGGGAGGCCGCGGTGCGGGAGGAGACTGAGCTGCCCGCAAGCCGGAACGGGGATCAAGGGAACGCTTCTCGAGGCGGGGAGCGGCCGGGAGCCGTCAGGAAAAAAAAACCGGGCCCTGCAGTCTGAGGGAGACCGTCAGGGCCCGGGGAATTTCGAATACAAGGTGCGAGCGGGCTTGTGTGGAGGCCGGCATCATGCGCACCACATGACGCCGGAGATCTTCATCGAACGACTGGAAGCCCGTGCGGAAACCTGCACTGTCTGGGCCGAGCTTTGATTCTCGTCCCGCTCCGCGTTTTTGGAGTGGAATCAGCCCCACTCCCCCAGTCGCTCGTTACGTCGTTTTGTCCAAAGAACCAGTGAACCGACGCCGCGACAGTAACCCTGGATCGAGGAACGTCAACTATCGGAGTGGCATCAAGTAGATTATTGCAGTTCAACTCCTGATGTTCATTAATTAGGCTTAATAAACTCAGCGGGGTTCGCTTCCCGAAACTTGACGGCAGAGAGCGGATCGCGTGTGGTGTGGGGCATGCGCTCCCCGAAGTGGATTCCCTTTGGTTTAATCTCTTTGATTGGAGTTGGTTACGCAACCTTGGAGGCGCAGGCCGAATTGCGGCTCGCGGGGGTGTTCAGCTCGCATGCCGTGTTGCAGCGGGGTCGTCCCCTGCCGGTTTGGGGGTGGGGCGATGAGGGGGCGACGGTCAAAGTGACTTTCTGTGGCCGAGCGGTGGAGACCCGGGTGGTCGGAGGGAAATGGCGGGTGGAACTCCCGGCGCAACGCGCCGGCGGGCCCTATGAGATGGAGGTCAGGTCCGGGGCAGAGAGTGTGACCCTCAGTGACGTTCTGGTCGGGGAGGTGTGGGTGGCGAGCGGGCAATCGAACATGGAGTGGCCGCTGACGCGGTCCGAGAATCCGCAGGCGGCGATCGCGAGTTCAGCGAATCCGAGGATCCGGCTCTATACCGTTCCCAAAAGGAAGGCTGAGGCACCGATCGACGATATCAAGGCGCAGTGGCAATTGTGCGGTCCGGAGACGGTGGGTGGCTTTTCGGCGGTGGCCTATTTCTTTGGTCGGGATCTGGGGAAGGAACTCGGGGTTCCGATCGGGCTGATCCACACCTCCTGGGGTGGGTCGCCGGCCGAAGCCTGGACGAGTGAGCCGGCGCTCTCGGCGAGCGAGGAGTTGAAGAAGGACATTCTGGACA
>JADLFD010000274.1 GCA_020845805.1 Verrucomicrobiales bacterium
CCCGGCGAGGGCATCAGCTCATCGTTGTCACCCGTGTACATCGCCGACGCGAGCATGATCTGCTTCACGTTGTTCAGGTCGATGGTGAACTGCGCGCGGTCCTTGGCCTTGGACAGGGCGGGCAGCAGCATGCTGGCCAGGATCGCGATGATGGCGATCACGACCAGCAGCTCGATCAGGGTGAAGGCTCGCGACGCCCGGACGTGGCGGAGGCGCGACAATACAGCGTTGGGTTCTACAGGGTTCATAGGCGTGGGTCGCAGGGATGTCAGCACCCGGAGCCCCCAGCGTCAACGTCATCATCAGGCCAGCAAACCTGACCCCAACAAAGTCGCGCACGGAGATTTCCAGGGGGATTCCGCAAGCCCATACCACGCCCGCAACCGGTGCGGGAAGTGTGCTTTATCCGGCACAGCAGCACGAATCAGGGCTCGGCCAGCAGCTTGGCCACGCGCTCCTCCAAGCCTTCCCGCGCATTCATGTCCCGCAGCACACCCTTCTTGTCGACCAGCCACATGGCCGGAATGCCCTCGATCCCAAACCGTTGACCCAGCTCGTTCCCCCAGCCTTTCCCATCAAAATACTGCGGCCACGTCATCTTCTGGTCGGTCACGAAGCGGGTCAGCTCTTCCTTCTTCTCATCGAAACTCACGCCCAGGATCTCAAACCCTTTCGGGTTCAGCTTCTCGTACGCCGCTTTGACATTCGGCAGTTCCTGCACGCAGGGGCCGCACCAAGTGGCCCAGAAATCCACCAGCACCACCTTCCCCCGCATCCCGGACAGATCCACCTGCCGCCCGTCCAACGCCGCAAACTTCAGCTCGAGCGGCTTCCCCACCATGTCCATCCGCGCCAGCATGGCTTTGGCCGATTCCCGGATCGGTGCCGGCACGTTCGTGGCCATCAGCGATTGGGCCGTCGCGCGCGCTTCCTCAGGGCTTTCTTCCTCCGCCAGGCTCAGCAACACGCCAAACGGCTCCACCCGAGACGGAAACTCTTTCGCCAACTCCTGCGCGGACTGCTTCATCGAGGCCCGCGCGGCTTTCATGTCGTTCTCCGCGAGAGCCGAGGCTTTCCGCTGCGCCGCGGACATGCGGATGGCAAAGCGCTCCTCCTCCCCCGTGCCGGCTTCCTTCAATCGGTCGGTCTCCACCGCCTCCAGTTTGGCCAGCGCGTTGGTCGCGCCCAACTGCACCGCCGCGTCCAGGAGCTGCAATTCATGCATCCGCGCCATTTTCGCGCGCGGGTCCTCAGGGAACTTCGTGTAAAAGGTCTTCGCCAACTCCGCGATGCCGAGGGCCAGCTCGCCGCGCTTGGCCTGGAACGCCTTCACCTCGGACTCCTCCGGCTTGGTGGTCCGCCAGGACTCCGGGGGCTCCGGGGGCGTCGAGAACTTCTCCTGGAATTCCGTCCACGCGACATCGGCCGGGCCGCCATTCGTGACATCCCCCAGCCCCGCGCCCGGCAACGGCATCGCAATCGGGGCCGTCGCCACGGGCCGCTCGGCCTTCGGGGCGCCGGCCGCATCCTTCGAGCCGCTCGAGGCTCCATCACCGCACCCGGCCAGCATCACCAGACCCATTGCCGCCAAAGCCACCCTCAACCCCTGCCGTCCTCGTGCCTCGCCCGATCGTTGGTCGCTCATAGTCAGTCGTATTGATTGATGGTTGCCCTGCTCTTGCTCTTGCTCTTGCTCTGAATCGCGCTTCCGGCCACGACACACCCCGCGGAGCGGTCGTGGCTACTGTTTACTGCTCTTCCCCCGCCGGTTCCGACGCCCGGCTCCAAAGCTCGGCATGCAATTCCAGCATGCGCGTCAGCCGACGCGCGTGCAACGGCGCCGACCAATCCCCGGTGCGGATACCCGCCGGCGGATGCTCCAGGGCGTGTCGCAACGCCGCCGCCAACGTGCCCAACTCTTGCGGCGTAAACGCAGTTTCCACAATGGGCGTGGCATCCGCCCCCGCGCAAGACCGGGCAAATCCCAGAAACAGCGGACACGGTTCCAGGCAGGGAATCCCACTCTTGCCAAATCCGTCGTCCATCGGCACGTCCGCCGCATTCCAGCGTCGGTGCTTGAGACACGAGGCCGCCGAACACGCCGCGCTGATGGTGGCCAGCAACGGACGCCCCCGCAGAGTCTGCAATCCCTTCGCTCGCCCCATCTGCCGCGCCGCCACCGAAGCGAAATCCGTCGGCCGCGCCGTGCCCAACACCAACGCCGCCCAGTCGTCCATGGTCCCCGGATACAACTGGTCCAGCGCCTCCTTCAATCCATGAGCATCCGCCACCGCACAAACCCAGCCGGACACCAGACTCGGTGCCGTGTGATGCGGTCGAAACCCACCTGCCCCATCCACTTCCGCCAGGCGCCGCAACGCCGCCACCGCCACTGGCCGGAGCCCCGACGCGTCGGCCGCACGATCCTGTTGGTGCCGCAACTCGAAGCCCGCGCCCGCCCGGCGGATCAGCACCTGGGCCCAGACGCGTTCCGCGCCGAGCCCGGACAAAAAGTGGTCTAGCGAAGTCGTCGCCGGCGGCTGCACGCCGGGGAACGTACGCGGCCGTGCCACGCTTCCAAGACACAAGTCACGCCGGCGCACGCCGCACTGTATTCCAGAGCCGTCCTCCGCTAGGACTCTGGCCATGCGAATCTTCTGGGCAGCGATCATCGGCCTGGTCGGCGGCGTGGCCAGCGGCCTGTTTGGCGTCGGCGGCGGCATCATCATGGTCCCCGGCATGGCCATGCTCATGAAGACCGACATGAAGCTCGCCGTCGGCACCTCTCTCGCCGTCATCATCCCCACCGCCATCACCGGCGTGCTCAAGCATCACCAGCTCCGTCAGGTCGATTGGCAGCTCGCCGCCTGGCTCGCCCCCACCGCCATCCTCGGCGGCCTGATCGGGCCCTGGCTCACCACCCGCCTCGCGTCGCCGGAACTCCAGCGCCTCTTCGGCGGCTTCCTGCTCCTGGTCGGCACCAAACTGCTCTTCTTCCCACGCTGAACGCCGCCCCCAACACCCGCCCCGCTACCGCTTTTCCCCCTCCGCTTTCCCCTCCGCCTCCATGACCGGCATCACGTTCGTCGCCCTCGGCCTCCTCCTCCTGCGCGAAGCCGCCGCCCAAGGCCTGGACCTCCTCAACCGACGCCATGTGCAGGCTCATGCCGACCACGTCCCCGACGCATTTCGGGAGGTGATGGACGCCGACACGTATCGCAAGTCCACCACCTATACCCTGGCCAAGAGTCGGTTCGGCTCGCTCTCCTCGGCCTGGGAGTTCGTCGTTCTCCTGGGAGTCCTGTTCTCCGGCCTGCTGCCGTGGGCCTGGCATTCCTGGCTCCACGCCGCCGGAGACACGATCTGGACCTCCGCCCTCGGTCTGTTCGCCCTCGGCATCGTGCTGGGTCTGCCGGAACTTCCCTTGGATTGGTGGTCCCAATTCCGGCTCGAAGAACGCTTCGGCTTCAACACCTCCACCCAACGCACCTGGTGGCTCGATCGCCTCAAAGGCCTCGCCCTCGGCGCGCTCCTCGGCATCCCCCTCCTCACTCTTCTTCTCTGGCTCGTCCATCGCGCCGGAGCCAGCTGGTGGATCTGGGGCTGGGCCGCCCTCACGCTGTTCCAAGGGATCCTCATGGTCCTGGCCCCGATCGTGATCATGCCGCTGTTCAATAAATTCCAGCCGCTGCCCGACGGCCCCCTGCGCGACCGCCTCCTCGCCCTGGCCGAACGCACCGGATTCCAAACGCGCGGCATCGAAATCATGGACGGCAGCCGGCGCTCCCGGCACGCCAACGCCTTCTTCACCGGGTTCGGACGTTTCCGCCGCATCATCCTCTTCGACACCCTCGTGGCGCAGCTCGCGGAACCGGAGATCGAGGCGGTCCTCGCCCACGAGATCGGCCATTTCCGCCGGCGTCACGTGCTCAAGCTCCTCGGTTCCTCCGTTGTCCTCAGCTTCGTGGGCTTCGCCCTCATCGCGTGGCTCGCACGCGAGCCCTGGTTCTTCACGGCGTTCGGGTTCCAAGAACCCTCCGTGCCGGTGGCGTTGCTTCTCTTCACGCTGCTCTCGCCCGCGGTGACCTTCTGGTTCTCCCCGCTCAGCAATGCCCTCTCGCGTCGATTCGAGTATCAGGCCGATGCCTTCGCCACCCATGCCGTGGGCGCCCCCGCACCCCTGATCGCGGCGCTCCGCAAACTGTACGAAAAAAACCTCGGCAACCTCACCCCCCACCCGCTCTACAGCACGTTCCACTACTCCCACCCCACCCTGCTCGAACGCGAGCGCGCCATGAAGGCCCTCCCCTCCCTCCCCGCCACCCAACCCTGACCCCGGCCACCCGACCGCCCCCCCATGCCCACCCACCTCCCCGCGCCACCTCGTGCGCTCGGTCGTTCGCGCTTCGTCTCCGAACTCCAGGTGCGCCCCGATGACATCGACCTCTTCCAGCACGTGCACAGCAGCAAGTACCTGGACTACGTCCTCGCCGCGCGCTTCGACCAGATGACCCGCTGCTACGGCATGGGCATGGAGGAGTTCCTCAAGATCGGTCTCGGCTGGTACCAGCGTTCCGTGCAGATGGAATTCAAACGCCCGCTGCGGCTGGGAGAACACTTCACGGTCACCACCTGGATCGAGGCCATGGATACCGACACCGTCCGCGTGGAGTTCGAGATCCGTCGCGCGCTCAACCAGAAGATCTGCTGTGATGGCCGCTGCGACTACACCCTGGTCAATCTCGCCACGGGCCGCGCCGAACCCATTCCCGACTGGATCGCCGAAAAATATGCCGTCTAGCCCCAACCCCCGCCGGACCGCGCTGGCCCTCGTAGCGCTCGCCGCCGCGGCCGCGCTGCCCGTGATCTGGTGGATCAATGCGCGCACGGCCCGCCCCGCCCACACCGCCGCCGAACCCACCGCCCTCCCCCTTTGTCCCGCCTCCCCGAACTGCGCCTGCAGCCAGGACCCAAGCCCCGATCACGCCATCGCGCCACTCACCCTTCCGGAGTCCATCCCCACCGCGCAGATCCTCCCCCACGTCATCGAACACGTGTCCCGCCTGCCCGGCACGCGCGTGGTCCGCGCCACCGACCGCTACGCGCACGTCGAGTTCCGCACACGACTCCTGCGCTTCGTGGATGACGTCGAGTTCCTCCTCGAACCCGGTTCGCGCACGGTGCACGTCCGATCCGCCTCCCGCCTGGGCTACTCCGATCTCGGCACCAACCGACGCCGCATCGAGTCCCTCCGCCAATCCCTGGCTCGCTAGGGACCGGGTCGGAGCTTCCCCCCTTCCGCTTACTTCGGGCCTCCGCAGCGCCCTTCACGCTTCACCGACGCCGAGCCCTCCAGCAGCTGGCGCGCTTTCTCGTAGCTCTTGCGCAGCAGATAGTGACGCAAGTCGTGCGAGGCGCTCGCGGGGAGTTCCTCCGCCAACCGATCAATCCGCTCCAGGATCGGGAGCACGCCCGAACCGCCCGAGACAGGCGTCCCCGCCGGCCTCGCCCGCGCCGCCGCCGCCGCCTGCTCCAGCTCCTGCAACGCCTGCAATACCTCGCTCTCCACATCTCGCATGGCTCTCCCCTAGCCGGATCCAGCCGTTTTTCGAAGCGCAATCCCACGCGGAATTGGCTACATCGACCCCGCATGCAAGCGTCGCCTCGCGTCTGGATGCCCCGGGTCCTCCTGCTCCTCGGTCTCCTTTCCGTCCCCCTGCTCCACGCTGCCACTCTCACTCCCACTCCCACTCCCATCCTCACCCGCCGCGCTCCCGCGCTGCCCACCGAGCTCCCCGCTCTCGCCTTCACCAATCCCTTCGTCGCCGGGGTCACCTATCGCACCAACCCGCCCGGCCTCCAGGACATCCTCGGCTTCCCCGCCGCCACACGCGCGGCCTCGTGCGCCGAAATTCTCCGCTGCCTGCAGACCTGGACCAATGCCGCGCCCGACCGCTGCCGACTCGTCGAATACGCGCGCAGCCACGAAAACCGCCCACTCCACCTGCTGTTCATCTCCTCCCCCGACAACCTCCGCCGGCTCGACGAAATCCAATCGAACCTCGAACGCATCGCCGATCCACGCCAGGGCACGCCCGCCGAGATCAAGGCGCTCATCGACCACACCCCCGCCGTGGCCTGGCTCGCCGCCACCATCCACGGCGATGAAACCGAAGGTTCGGACGCCTTGCTCGTGGTCAGCCATCATCTCCTCGCCTCCACGCAGGACTCCGTGGCCCAACTGCTCGAACGGCTCGTGGTCGTGGTGGACCCGGTCATGAACCCCGACGGGCGCGATCGCTTTCTCAAAATGATCGACGAACACCGCGGCACGGCCCCCAACGTCGATGACCAATCCCTCCTGCACACCGGTTACTGGCCCTGGGGCCGCGGCAACCACTACCTCTTCGACCTCAACCGCGACTGGCTCTTCGCGGTCCACCCCGAAACCCGCGGGCGTATGCGCGAGGTCGCCCGCTGGAATCCGGTCCTCTTCGTCGACGCCCACGGCATGGGCTCGCAAGAAACTCACCTGTTCTCGCCTTCCCGCGAACCCATCAATCCACACCTCCCTGCCCATCGAAAACTCTGGGGCGACCGCTTCGGAATCGAGCAAGCCCGCGCCTTCGACCAGCAGGGACTCCTCTTCTACAACGGCGAGTGGGCCGAGGAATGGTACCCCGGGTACTCCGATAGCTGGGCCTCCTACCGCGGCGCCGTCGGGATTCTCTACGAACAGGCACGGATCGCCGCCGATGGAGTACGCCGCCCCGAAGGCCGCATCCTGAGCTACCGCGAATCCGTCGGACACCACGTCGTCGGCGCGCTCGCCAACCTGGAGTCCACCGCCCGCCATGCCCCCGAAATGCTGGCCGATCTGCGTGCCGCCCG
>JADLFD010000275.1 GCA_020845805.1 Verrucomicrobiales bacterium
CGCACGCGGGTTGTTGGGCGCCTACGAAGGCCTTCGCGGCTACCACATGCTGCCCGAGGCGGATGCCGCGCTGGTCACGCGACGGCTCTCCGAAGTCGCCGGCCTGACCCACGCCGCCGAACTGTCCCAGGTGCCCCTGCTGCCGGAGGAACTTCAGGCGCAGAAGCAACTGTTCCCCGAGGGCCGCCTGGACCAGGACCTCCAGCAGGTCGACCTCCGCGATCGCAATTCCTGGCGGCTCACGCTGGCGGAGGTGCCGTCCGTCGAACTGCTGGAGGTGCACCTCGTCAACGCCATCGCGCCCTTCGTGCTCAACGCGAGACTGAAGCCTTTGCTGCTCCAGACGCCCGAGCGCGACAAACACATCGTCAACGTCTCGGCGGTCGAGGGTCAGTTCTATCGCAAATTCAAAACCACTCGTCATCCCCACACCAACATGGCCAAGGCTGCGCTCAATATGATGACGCGCACCTCGGCGGCGGATTACCACGCCGACGGAATCCATATGAACGCCGTGGACACCGGCTGGGTGACCGACGAGGACCCCGCGCAGCTGGCGGCGAGGAAACAGAAGGATCACCGTTTCCACCCGCCTCTGGACATCGTCGACGGCGCCGCGCGCATCGTCGATCCCATCATCGCCGGCTTCAACACGGGCGAGCACGTTTGGGGCAAGTTTCTCAAGGATTACCGCTCGGTGGACTGGTAATCACCGCGTGTCCTCCTCACTTGGGACGGCTTTGGCATTGCCAACCCGAAGCGTGCTGCCCAACGTTTCCCCGCTCTTTGACCGCCGGCGCGTCGCCCGTGCCGGCACTCAGTAAACATCGTCCAGTGTCAGGGAACCCCGTGAGAATCGGGGACGGTCGCGCCACTGTATCGGGTTACAAACTCCCATCAGCCACTGCGCCGCAAGGCGTGGGAAGGCGGGAGCGAGGTTCGAAGCCCGGAGTCAGGATATCGGCTGGAAGATGCTCATCGCGTCCGCGTGCCCCCACGCGGATGACTTCTCCGCCAAAGAGAAGGATGAGGCCAGCCCCGCCGTGAGTGCGGCCGGGGAGTCGAGTTTGAGCGCCTTCATTCTTTGCTTCGGTGGCAGGAATGAAGGCGTTTTTGCTTTCGACCGCTCCTGCGGCCGTGAGCGCATCGCCCTCTTTCCCCGCCCCGACTGGTCTCGCGCAGGAACCCTGGGTTCGTCAGCGGAAGGACGACCCTGTCGCAGATCAGTCGAGTCACATGAAACCTCTGTTCGCTCTGGGACTGGCTCTCGCCAGCCTCCTCGGCACCCGTCCGGCACCCGCGCAGGTCGCCGAGACCGTCGTCCACTACCAACCCGGCTCCGGCTACGCCATCGAGTTCGGATCCGGCCTCGGCTACACCAACGCCCTGGTGGTCCTGGGGTTCCCCGCCACCGCCACCGCGGAAGAGGAACCAGTCGCCGTCACGCCCTTCGCGCCGCCCTACCAAAAGGAACACCTCCTTTCCCTGGGCACCAACGGCACGCTCACGGTGCGCATGGACACCCCGATTCTCAACGATCCAGCCAATCCGTTCGGTCTCGATTTCAGCATTTTCGGCAACACCGGCTTCCTCATCACCAACGGCAATTACTCGGGCGGCGGCATCACCAGCGGATTCCTCTTCGGCGGCAACTCCGGCCAAACCCGCGTCTCGGTCAGCGCTGATGGCGAAACGTTCTACCTCCTGGATCCAGCGCTCGCTCCCCAGGCTGACGCCCCGCTCCCCACCGACGCCGCCGGTGATCCGCTCCTCCCCGTCAACCCCGCCCTGGTCGGCGCCGACTTCGCCGGCCGTGACCTACCAGGCCTCCGGCAACTCTATGCCGGCAGCGGCGGCGGCACCGGCTTCGACCTCGCCTGGGCGCGCGACGCACAAGGCGCCCCCGTCTCCCTCCACCGCGCCGACTTCGTCCGCATCGACGTGCTCTCAGGCAAATCCGAGATCGATGCCATCACCACCACCCTCGCGCGCCCCGCCGGGGAGGGTTTCACCGAGACCTTCGCCACCGACCCGTCGGCGCGGGGATGGAGCACCGTAGGTGACGCATCGCTGTTTCGTTGGGATGCCACACGGCGCGCCCTGCAGGTGACCTGGAACTCGGCACGGACCAATTCCTACTTCCACCGCCCCCTCGGCACGACGCTCAGCGCTGCGGACGCCTTCGGCTTCACGTTCGACCTGACGCTCGACGCCATCGCCGCCGGCGTGGATCCCGCCAAGCCCACCGCCTTCCAGGTCGCCGTCGGACTCCTCAACCTGACGGAGGCGCGCCGGACAGACTTCTACCGCGGCACCGGCCTCGACGCGCAACACGGCGCACGCAGCGTGGTCGAATGGAATTATTTCCCCGATACCGGCTTCGGCACCACGCTTTCGCCCTCGGTCTTCGCCACCAACAACGCCGCCGAGATCGCCTTCACTTTTCCCTTCGACCTCACCCTCGGAGTTCCGTACCGCGTGACGATGGAGTACACCCCCTCCAACCGCGTCCTGCGCACGACCATGCTGGCGAATGGGGTGCCCATGCCCACCATCAAGGACGTCATCCTCCCGGCGGACCCCGCCTTCGACTTCCGACTCGATGCCCTCGCCATCGCCTCCTACAGCGATGCCGGGCAATCTGGAGAGTTCGCCGGCTCCCTCCTGGCTTCGGGCTGGATCGACAATATCCGCGCCCATCTTCCCGCCGCCCTCGTCGTCCACGCGCTGGCCTTCCAGAACGGCGTCCCGGAGGCGCGCATCGCCGCCCGCCCAGGCTGGCACTACGTCCTCGAACGAACCGACGACTGGAAAACGTGGACGGAGGCCGCGTCGGCACCGGCCTCTGCCGCTGGCGAACTCATCCTGCGGGACAACCTCCCGGCAGTGCCCCAGGCATTCTATCGCGTGCGCGCCACCCTGCCGTGAACCCGCTCCCCGTAAGCGAGGGCATGGCTCAGGGTGAAGGTACGGGCACGAGCCCCGAAGCCGCAGGCCCAAACTCGCACTTGCGACATGCCAGCTGCTCCGTCGTTCCGAGTGAGGTCGGACCCGGCGACTTCACGCTGGAGGACGGGGGCCGAATGGTCTTCACCGCCGCCTACCTCCTGCGCCGTGGCTTCTGCTGCGGCTCCGGCTGCCGGCACTGCCCCTACCCCGACACCTCGCTCAAGGGCGCGGCATCGGAGGGCGGGGTTCACCGTGATCCGGAACTCGCGCGGATCGTGAAACCCGACGAATCCAGGCCCATGTCCGCGCCCGATGCGCCGTTTCCGGGGTGAACCCTCCTCGCATGAAAACAGGGGCGGCCCACCTGGGCCGCCCCTCGCTCCAACGCCACACCACGGGCAGATCGGTTACTCGGTCACCTCGATCCGCCGCGGCTTCACTTCCTCACGCTTCCCGAGCAACAGGGACAGCACACCCTGATCCACGCGCGCCGTGATCTTCTGGGTGTCGATCTCCGGGTGGAGTTCAAAGACCCGGCGGAAATCGGCCGGACTCGACTCCCGGTAGCGGGCCGTTCCCGCCTCCCCCGAGCCGCCGCGTCGCCCAAGCAGCGTCAGTTCGTTGTGATCGAGATAGATCTCGAGCCCATCGCGCGAGACGCCGGGCATGTCCGCCTCGACTAGGTAACCTTCCTCCGTCTCGTAGATGTTCACTGTCGGGAGCAGATAACCCGGCGCTTCATCCGCGGCCGGGGTTTTGGTTTTCGCAGGGGTCAGTGCATTCATGGTCAGCTTGTTGGTTAAGCGGGTTTTTGGTTTTGGAATTCGGGTGGTGACCTGGGCAGACGCCCCGCCAGATTCAATCCAGCAGGACGCCGCCCAGCGGTTTCGTTACTCCGTGCCCACGACGATCTGCTTCGGACGCGCCTCTTCCGCCACCGGCAGCGTGATGGACAGGATGCCGTCCTTATACGCCGCCCGGACTTGTCCCGACTGCACCGTCTTCGGCAGTGCGACCGAGCGATGGAATCGGCCTTCGAATCGCTCCGAGCGATAGCCTGCGGCCTTCTGTCGGCGATCCTCAAAGCGCCGCTCGCCTGAGATGGAGAGCACGCCATCGTGGAGCTCGATTTTGAAGTCCTCCTTCTTCATTCCGGGAACCTCGAGTTTCACCACGAGGTTCTCCTTGTCCTCATAGACGTCGAGCGCCGGTGCCCAGACGTTGAAGAACTGCGTACCACTCGGGGACGCGGTGGCCTCGAACAGCCGCTCCAGTTCCTCCTGGAGCTGCACGAAGGCACCCAGGCCGGACCGATGCGTGAGGAGGGAGGGACGATTGGTTTGGATCAGTGTCATGGTTTTTTCTCCGGTTGACCGTTGTGCCACGGGAGTTGCTTGAGCCATGCCACTCCTCGAAGGAGGCAGAAGAAATCGGTAACTTAAACAA
>JADLFD010000276.1 GCA_020845805.1 Verrucomicrobiales bacterium
CGACGAGTAGCGCACGTCTGACCCTGCGCGACTGCCGCATGGAAGGGACGGGCGCGGGCTACGGCTACGAGTTCGCCGCCGAGGGGAACGGGGACATTTCCGTCCTGGCCCTGCGCGACTGCGAGGCGCAGGGGTTCGCCTCGGGGTTCCGCTGGTCGGGCCCCAACAACCTCGACCCCTACCTCGACCACTGCGTCGCCAGCGAGTGCGGCATCGGGTTCGACCTGCGGGAGGGCGGCTCGAACGCCCTGCTCCGTGGGATCGGGGGGACGCGAACGCTGGAACTGGTCGCGGTAAACGGCGGGTACCAGATTGACGCGCTCGTGCAGTCCGCCGAGCACTGCGGCACCGTGTTCCGCACCGGCGGCGACGACGCGGCGGGGTTCGGCCAGACCGTCCCGCAGGTCTTCCGCGCCCTTTCTATCCGTGACTGCACCGGACCGTGGGCGGCCCTGAACAAGGCTGGTGACGTCACGCTCGACGTAGCGAGCATGAAAGGCCCCGACCGAGTAAGGTACGAGAACCGTAGCTCCACGTCCGCGTTGCGGCTCCTTACGTCGAACGCGGCGTCGAAGAGTCTTACGATAGGCACGGGCTTGTTCGAGGCGGTGCCCAGGTGACGGACTGGCAGTTCGTCGTAGCCGTCGTCTCCGGACTTGGGGCCGTGATCGCTACCGTGGTTGCCTGGCTGGACAAACGGGACAATTCGCGGTACCAGAAAGGGGTCGAGGCGAACTCTGAGGAGCTTCGCCGGTTGAAGGAAGAGAACGCCAAGCTAGAGGCGCGTCTGGACGATCTCGAAGACAGGATAGACCGGGCCGTCATCAAGATGGCGGAGGCCTCAGTCTTGGCTATGCAAGAAGGCGCGGAACTGACCAGGAAGGCCATAGCCGAGGCACTGGCCGCAATGAAGCACTAGTCCATCCAGCGGTCGGAGTCGCCGCTGAGGTTGGTGCTCACTGGCGCGGCCAAGAAGAGCCTCGTCATCGGGACCGGCGTTCGCGTGGATTGAGCCGCACGTAGACCTGCCTGCCGATGGTGATCGCGTCGTAGTGGCCTGCCTTCACTGCCTTCGAGACCGCCTGGTGCGAGACGGCTCGCCGCCTTGCTTCTTCCGTTACCGTGAACCAGGTGGACTGCACGTGGCGAAGGACGGCCTCGGCGTCCTCTCTTGACTGCCTGGCCAGCATGGCGGCGATCTCGCCCGGCCCGACGCCCTCGGCGAGTAGCCGATTGGCGCGGGCTTGCGCCTCGTCCGGCGAGGCGGGTCGGACGTCGAGGTAGCCGTTATGATCGGCCACATCGAACTTGCGCCCGTCCGGGAGGGTGACGGTCACTTCCGTTGGCCGTTATCCGCGGGCGGCAAGGCGTCGAGCCAGGCATTGACGGTATCCCATGTACCTTTGAGCACTAACTTTCCAGATTTGTCGTAGACACGGATAAGTGCTCCGATTTGGCGCGAGCTGTAGCCTGCGTTGGTTACGCGCTGGTGTTTATCAGATTGCGGGGCCACGCCGAACCGGGCCAACTTGGTGCGGATACACTCCATCGTCTCGCCTGTCACTATACTCACCGTGCAAGCGTTCGCGCTCCTTGCGGTATGGCACGGGTGGGCGGCAATACGCACGCCGACGGTTTCAGCGTTGCGCCTGAAGTATAGGTAGCGAGCTTCCGAGACTGATGACTGCTCAACGCCGTCACCCTGCCACCCGGCTTTGCGCATCATTCCTTTCACCGTTAGCTCCAGGGATCTGACGTTCATTCGAGCCCCCTCGCGCGTGCGGCGATCTCGGCGGTGCGGACGAAATGAGCCTTGGCCGTGGATCGGGCGATGGTAACCTTATTGTCGAGTTCGCTAATCACTGTAGTGTTCTCCGCGCCGGGGACGTTTCCGCGTCGCCCGGCACACAAGTGTTATACCACGGAGTGGTTGCGGACGCAACTGGTAAAAGTACCAGACTTTCGGGAAGCCCGGCTGGAACACCTGGCCGGAACACCGGCGGAACACCCCAGGCGGGGCCGTGCGGGGCCCTGCGGGCCTGTGCGGGTGGCAGGGCCGGGTTCCCGAAGCGATCTGGGCGAACCTGCAAAACCCTCATTCGGCAGTTCGAATCTGCCCGGCGCCTCCATTCAAATCCGCTTCTTCGGTGTTTCACGTGAAACACTGGGTGGAACACCGAGGCCGAGTTGGGCGGCGATCCTCGACTCGGACACTCGGTCGTAGACGCGCCTGGTGAGGTCGGGGTCAGAGTGGCCTGCTAGTTTGGCCCACACTTCGTCGCTGACGCCCATGTCGCCCCAAAGCTCGATGCGGGCTTTGCGCAGCGAGTAGAGAGGGGGGAGCCCTTCGGGGGGTTGGACGGCCCCGTCCCAGATCCCGGCGGCGGCGAGGGCGTCGTTATGATCGGCCACATCGAACTTGCGCCCGTCCGGGAGGGTGACGACGGTCTTCCAGCGACCGTCTTTGAGCTTGGTGCCTTGGCCTGGCGCCCTCATCGGCGGGATGCTACCCCGCCCGGCGGGGTGTGGCCCTGCCTTGCTCGCGGAGGCGATAGAGGTAGTCGTCGAGGTCGGCCTTGAGCCATCGGCGGTCGCCTTTGGGGTTGAACTGCACGGCTCCGAGGCCTCCTTCGTTGGCGAGTTTGCGGAAAGCGGTCAGGCTGAGGTCGAGGTATGCGGCGGCGGTCTCTGCGGACATGGCGGCGGGCCATCGGTCGGTCACTGTTCTGCACCCTCCTGCCGTCCCTGTCTCAACCTCTCGACCGTTAGTTTGGAGAGGCTGGCGTAGATCGGCGGCTCGCCATCAAGGGGCACGGCGGGCGGGACCAGGGCGTAGCACTGCCCGCACATTCCGTGGGTGAAGAGCGTGGAAGCGGCGATGGGGCGTCCGCACGCGCGGCACGTCTTAGCTGCCACTAGAACAGCCCCTCCTGCGCGGCCTCTGGCACAAGGCGGTGCATAGCGCGGAGTTCATGGTGGATGTCTCCGTCCTCGGCGAGTCCCTGCGCCCTCGCGTCCGGGTCGCGCACCACGCGCAAGAGCGAGCCGACCTGCTCCAGCACAAGGCGCACGTGCTCCATCTTGGCGATCTCCTCGTCGGCCTGGTCTTGGCGCATCTTGTCTTGGGCGACGAGGCGCGGGTAGACCGCGCGGCGTTTGCCCAGCTCGCGCTCCACGCACTTTACGAGGTCGGCGACCGGCCAGCGGTCGGTCACTTTCCTTCCTCCCCCACCGGCGCGTCGTCCGGGTGGATCCGACCGATGGCCTTGCGCCACGGCATCGTCAGCTCGTCGTAGTGCTCTTGAGTGAACCTGCCGTGACCGATGAGGTGGCGGACTGCGAGCGCCCTCGCGGCCTCTGTGGCGGCGTCGCATGCGGCGTGCCATGCGGCGTGCCATGCGTGCCATGCGGCGTTGGTGGCAGCGTGCCCGGCGTGCCATGCGGCGTCCCATGCGGCGTGCCATGCGTGCCATGCGGCGTTGGTGGCAGCGTGCCCGGCGTGCCATGCGGCGTCCCATGCGGCGTGCCATGCGTGCCATGCGGCGTTGGTGGCAGCGTGCCAGGCGTGCCATGCGGCGTCCCTGGCAGCCTCTGTTGCGGTGGGCCATGCGGCGTCCCTGACAGGGACGCCGTCAGCCTCTTCCGGTGTGAGCACGGCGGCACGACGGACCAGGGCGACGATCTCCCGCCATTGCGGGCCGAAGACCTCGGCCAGAACGTTGTCGGTGATCGGCTCCGCACTGCGGAGCCACTCGGTC
>JADLFD010000277.1 GCA_020845805.1 Verrucomicrobiales bacterium
GGAACCGGCACGTACACGTATCAGTGGACGCTGAACGGGGAGCCGATCTCCGGCGCCAACGACCGCTGCCTGCGCGTCGAGACCCCGGATTGGGTCAACGACCAGTACTGCGTCGTGGTCAGCAGCGATTGCGGCACGACCACCAAGTGCGTGACCTCGCCTTGCGAGAGCGGCACCTCACCCGGCCTGATGTCGACGGCGGATTCGGAGCCGGCAACGCTCCAGATCCGTGCGGCGGACGGCAGCATCGTTCTGGAAGCCGTGCTCGAGACGGGCGCGACCTACCGGGTCGAAGGTAGCAACGACGAACTCGAGTGGTTCGAGGTGGGAACGGTCCGCGCGGATGCCGACGGCACGTTCCGGTTCGAGCCGACGACGGATCAACCGGCGAAGTTCCTCCGCGTGGTGGAGGAGGCGCCGTTGGCTCCCCGATCGGCCCAGTAGTCGCAAGACCATTCGGTTGAGGTTGATCGACGACGTCTGACAGGCGTGTCCCGGCGGAGTCGCCCAACCAGAGACCTAGAACACGGACCCCGGTCCTCCCGCGCCAGCGAGGGGACCGGGGTTTTCGTTTGGATGAGGGTGCGAGTGGCGTTTCGCCGCGCGCTGCACGTCGGGCTCGCGTTCCGAGGCTCACCGGGTGCAATCTCACGATGATTCGCCCCCGTTCCCGACAGCCGGAGTTGGGGCGCTGTGCTGTAACGCGATCCGTCTGTTGTGTCTCAACTCGAACCGCCAGAGCCTGAGCATGAGTCCGGTGCGGCCGATGACGCTGTCATCGGCCGAGCCTTGAGGTGGTCCGTGGGCCTCTTCGTTCTGTTGGGCACGGTGGTGGCTGGGATTGTGATCCTGGGGCGGTCCCGGGAGGTCCCGCCAGATCGGGTGACGCCGCTTTTCGCGCCGCGAGAACCCGTGGCGGAGGCGGCCCCCGACATCCCGGTGGCGCGGTTCACCGACGTCACGCGGATGGCCGGGATTGGGTTCCGTCACGAGAGTGGCGCGGAAGGGGAGAAACTCCTGCCCGAGACCATGGGCGGCGGCGTGGCCTTCCTCGACTTCGATGGGGACGCCGATTCAGACCTTCTTTTTGTGAACGGATCGCGCTGGCCATGGGCCAGGCCGGCGGGGGCCGGCGGGACGGGACATGCCCTTTACCGCAACGACGGCGGGGTATTCACCGATGTTTCGGAGGGTTCGGGGCTGGGTGGCGGAGTCGGTAATCCGGCGATGGGCGTGGCGTGCGGCGATTTCGACAATGACGGTCGCGTGGACCTGTTCCTCTCCGGTGTGGGAGAGGCTCATTTGTTCCGCAACGAAGGTGGGGGGCGGTTTCGGGAGGTCACCGAGGGCTCAGGGATCGAAGTGACCCCGGAGGCCTGGGGCACCAGTGCCGCGTTTCTCGATTTTGATCGGGACGGCCGGCTGGATCTTTTTGTGTGCCACTATGTTCGCTGGTCGCGCGCCATCGATGTGGAAGTGGACTATCGCCTGGTGGGGATCGGTCGAGCCTACGGGCCCCCCATGAATTTCCCGGGCTCGTTCTCCCGGCTGTGGCGGAACTTGGGCGGGGGTCGCTTTGAGGATGTCTCTGAGCGGGCGGGCATTCAGGTGAAGAACCGGGCCACAGGACAGCCCATGGGCAAAGCGCTGGGAGTGGCCCCGGTGGATTTCAATGGGGATGGGTGGATCGACCTGATCGTGGCTAACGATACGGTGCAGAATTTTGCGTTCTCCAACCGCTGGGACGGAACCTTTGCCGAGGTGGGAGTGCCCTCGGGTCTGGCCTTCGACACTTTTGGGGGCACGCGCGGGGCGATGGGGATTGATTCTGGACGCTTTGCCGAGGACGAAAGCCTGGGCGTTTCCATCGGTAATTTCGCGAACGAGATGCTCGCTCTCTACGTCGCTCAACCCGACACCCTGATGTTCGCGGACGAGGCCATCTCGCAAGGCGTGGGGGCATCCAGCCGCTTGTCGCTGTCGTTCGGCGTGTTCTTCTTCGACTATGATCTGGATGGGTGGCTGGACCTGCTGACCGTGAACGGGCACATCGAGGAGGCCATTGGCAAGGTTCAGGCGAGCCAGAGGTACCGGCAACCCGCTCAGTTGTTCTGGAACGCTCGCGGCTCGCGGCGCGGACGTGGATTCGTGCCGGTCTCTCCCACGCACGCAGGCCAGGACTTGTTCCAGCCGCTGGTGGGCCGCGGTTCGGCTTTCGCGGACATCGACGGTGATGGCGACTTGGATTTGGTTCTCACCCAGGTGGGAGGCCCACCTCTTCTCCTTCGCAACGACCAGGATCTGGGGCACGAATGGGTGCGATTCCGGCTGCAGGGCGTGCGCAGCAACCGCGATGCGATCGGGGCCTGGGTCCGCTTGCGAGGCACGCGACACACCCAGTGGCGCCAAGTCATGCCCACCCGTGGGTACCTCTCCCAATCGGAGTTGCCGGTGACCTTCGGGCTGGGGGAAGGGGAGACGATCCAATCCGTGGAGGTCGTCTGGCCCTCCGGGCTCCGGCAGCAGCTTCCGGGAGCGTCCATCCGACTCCGGGAGATGAACGGGGTGATCGAACCATCACCCTGATGGCGCCTGAGTTTGGCGCCCGTCGTGTTCCTGGCCGAAAGTCACGGCATGTCGCCAGGGGGGTGACAAAGGGGTGTCCTGGAAAAACGGGGCGTCGTGGGCCTTGCAGGACGAATGCCGTCTGGTAGGGTCGTCGACCCGGCTCGTCTGGGCGTCAGCATGCAACACATCCGGAATATCGCGATCATCGCACACGTCGACCACGGCAAGACCACGCTCGTCGACTGTCTGCTCAAACAGTCGGGAACGTTCCGTGCCAACGAGGCCAAGGCCTCCGAGGAACGGATCATGGATTCCATGGATCTCGAGCGCGAGAAGGGGATCACCATTCGCGCCAAGAACGCGGCGTTCAAATACAAAGAGTTCCACGTCAACATCGTGGACACCCCCGGCCATGCGGATTTCGGCGGTGAGGTGGAGCGCATCATGAACATGATCGACGGCGTTCTCCTGGTGGTGGACGCCGCCGAAGGTCCCCAGGCGCAGACTCGGTTCGTGCTTCGCAAGGCCCTCGAGGCGGGAGCCATCCCGATCGTGGTCATCAACAAGATCGACCGCGACAACGCGGCGCCCAAGAAGGTTCTCGATCAGGTCTTCGAACTCTTCATGTCGCTCAACGCGACCGACGAGCAACTGGACTTCCCGTTCGTCTATTGCTCCGCCAAGGCGGGCTTCGCAAAGCTCGAACTGGATCAGCCGAGCCAGACGATGGAGCCTCTCTACGAGACCATCATGAAGCGCATCCCGCCCCCGCGCGCCAAGGCGGGGGACGGATTCCAGATCCTCGTCTCGAACCTCGACTACAGCGAATACCTCGGGCGCATCGCCTTCGGCAAGATTGTCACCGGCAAGGTCAAGGTCGGTGACGCCGCCTGCTGTCTCCACGGCGACGGCCGCGTCGGTCAGGGCAAGGTCACCATGATCTACCACTTCGAGGGCTTGAAGCGGATCGAGATCCAGGAAGCGCACGCGGGTGACATCGTCGGCCTCACCGGTTTCGAGGATGTCTTCATCGGCGAAACCCTCGCCGACAAGCCCGAGCGCGGCGCGCTCCCCTACATCCCCATCGATCCGCCCACGATTCAGATGGAGTTCGCCGTCAACGACGGCCCTCTCGCAGGCATCGACGGAAAACTCGTCACCGCCCGCCACATCTGGGACCGCCTCCAGCGCGAGATCCGCACCAATGTCGCCCTCCGCATCGCCCAGACCTCCGACGCCAAGGTGTTCGAGGTCTCCGGCCGCGGCGAAATGCAGATCGCCATCCTCGTCGAACAGATGCGCCGCGAAGGCTACGAGGTGCTCGTCTCCCGCCCCGAGGTCCTCTGGAAACGGAACGCGGCTGGCGAGATGCTCGAGCCGATCGAAAAGTTGTTCGTCGAAATCCCTCAGGAAAACCTCGGCGCCATCATGGAGAATCTCGCCTTCCGCAAGGCTGAGATCGTCAACATGAACCATCACGGTGACCAGGTCACCGTCGAGGCCGTCATCCCCATGCGCGGCCTCATCGGCTTCGAAACCGATCTCGTCAACCAGACCCGCGGCATGGGCGTCATGAGCCATCTCTTCCACGAGTACGGCGCCGACCGTGGTGAAATCGCCGCACGCAAGAACGGTTCCCTGGTCAGCATGGAAGACGGCGAAGCCACCGCCTACGCCCTCAACCTCGTGCAGGAGCGCGGCCGCCTGATGGTCCAGCCCGGTGACGGCATCTACAAAGGCATGATCGTCGGCGAAAATGCCCGCGAAAACGACATCCCCGTCAACCCCTGCAAGACCAAGCATCTCACCAACATGCGGTCGCAAGGGGACGGCAAGGGCATCCAACTCAACGCTCCGCTCCGCCTGAGCCTCGAGCGCGCCCTCGAATACATCGACGTCGATGAGTACGTCGAAGCCACCCCCAAGAACCTCCGCCTCCGTAAGAAGGTCCTCGACGAAAACCAGCGCAAGCGGTCCGAAAAGTCGCGCACCCTCAAGTTCGTCGACGCTGTCGAAGCGCGGTGAGAGGCCGGCGTTTCTTCCCTTAGATTCCACCTTCACCACCGGAGCGTGCCCCAGGCCGCTCCGGTGTTTTCGTTTCGCTGATGTCGCACGAGGGCCATCGGCGTGCCATGCGTCGGAAGGCATGCTCGTCGGGTGCGGATTGGTCGTCATCGTTTGCGTCCGGCCGGGCTCCTCCTGCCCCTGGCTCTGGTTATCCAGGGTTTGGCTGGTCCCGAGCCTCTGTCTGGGGGGCTCGCTCCCGGGATCGAGTCGAAACCAACCATTTCGGAACTTCACCTCGACGAACTTTACGAGCGGCCGATCGGGCCACGGGGATTGGCCTTCTCGGTTCGGGCCAGGGCTCTCGACGGCCGACCGGTTCGCCTTCGCGGGTTCGCTGTGCGCCAGGCGAGTCCCATTCCGTTCTGCCTCATTCTCTCCCCCGTTCCGGTCACGTTGCACGAGCGTGAATACGGATTGGCGGAGGACCTCCCTTCGAACTTCGTGCATGTGCATTTCCCGCGGGGGCCGCATCCGTTCCTTCCGTGGAGCCGAGATCCGATGACCGTCGATGGGTGTCTTGAACTCGGTGCGCGCGAGGAAGCCGACGGGCGCATATCCCACGTCCGACTTCGCGCGAACGCGCCCTGGTCGTCGCGGCGCCCGCCCTCGGACACCACCGCCTCGTCGGTGCCTCGTTCAGAAGCCGCGGCGAATCCGATCCCGGCGTCCAATGAGTCCGCCCGTCCGGACCAACTTGAATCCCAGCCAGCACTGCTCAGAGAACTCCCATGAAACTGCTCCAGCGTTACCTCCCGTTAGCGACACTATTGGCGATTGGCGGGACCGCGATTGCGGATCCCGTCATCGTGCGTCTCACGCCGCCCAGCAAACTCTTCTCTCTTGGGGTTACCAATGGCCCGGTCATCGCACGCTTTCTCCCTGAGCAACGCTTCGATCTCCAAAGCTCCATCCGTCCGGATCCCGGGATGACCATCGACTCCGTGGAGTTCCAGGTGGATGAGGCGACCGTGTCCGGTGTGGTGACCTTGAAGCCGGGGACAGGCGGGGTGGCGACCAACTTGACCATCGGCACCCTGCGCGCGTTCGAAACCTCGGCACCTGGCGTCCATTCGTTCTCCGTCCGTGCGGTGCAGAGCGATGGCAAGGTCGCAACAGCTTCCGGGAACTTCGAGGTAGCGCCCATTGCCCAGCGCGGTCGCCGCGCGCGCAACGTGATCTTCTGCATTGGCGATGGGATGGGCATTGCCCATCGCACGGCGGCGCGTTTGATGAAGTTCAACGCCTCGATGGGCAAGGCCAACGGGCTCCTCGCCATGGACCAGATGCCTTTCTCGGGCTTGGTCATGACCCATTCGTTGAATTCGATCGTCACCGATTCCTCCCCGGGGGCCGCCTGCTACTCCACGGGGAACAAGGCCAACAACAACCAGCACGGTGTCTTTCCGGATGACACCACGGACAACTTCGACAATCCGCGTGTGGAGAACGTGGGCGAGTACCTGCATCGCACGCAGGGCAAGGCGCTCGGCATTGTCACCACGTCGGACGTCTTTGATGCCACACCAGCGGCGTTTGCCACCCACACGCAGTCGCGGGCGGCAGGCAGTGGCATCTGCGATCAGTATCTCGACGAGAGCGGTCGTACCGGGCTCTCGGTCCTTCTTGGAGGCGGTCGGAAGTGGTTTCTCCCTGCCACCACTCCGGGGTCGGGGCGCACGGCGGCCACCGATTACGCCCTTGCCGACGAACTCGCCAGCGGCTGGGCGATCCCCGTGGGCCAGGTGGACACCAATCGAGACCTGATCGCCGATTTCGAGGCGGCCGGATGGCGTTACGCTGCGGATCGGACCTCGCTGGCGGCGACGCCGGCTGATACCCGCCGACTCCTGGGCCTGTTCTCGTTCTCCAATATGAACGTGGCCAAGGACAAGATCGATGGACGCCGAGGTGCGAAGCCTGCCGGTGCGACGTCCAGCGTGGTCGAGGACTTCGGGTTGCCTGATCAACCGATGTTGGACGAAATGACCGACAAGGCGCTCCAAGTGCTCAGCCGCAACGCCAACGGTTTCGTCCTCATGGTCGAGGCGGCGAGCATCGACAAGCAGGCGCACAACATGGATACCGAACGATGGATCCTCGACACGATTGAGTTTGATGCCGCCATCGGTCGTTGCCTGGACTTCGCGCGGACCAACTCGGACACCCTGGTCATCGTGACGGCCGATCATGAGTGCGCTGGGGTCAACATCATCGGCGGTTCCCGGGTGGCCCAGTCTGTCCTCACCCAACAGCTGGCGCAGCCCAGCGTACGCACCACGACCTACACCAATGCGGTGGGTGGCTTCCTGTTCACCTTTCCCTATTCGCACTTCTCCATCCGCACGAACGTCGGGACCTACGAAGCCGCCGGATTCCCGAAATACGTGCTTGGCGAGGATGGGTATCCGGTGACCACCGACATCGATGGCCGGATGATTGTCGGGTATGCCGCGAACGCTGACCGGTTCGAAGATTACCTGACCAATCCGTACCCATTGCGCGATTCGCAGCAGCCGTTCGTGACTCAGGAGCCGCAGTTGCGCCATCCCGGAGGTCCCAGCAACCGCGATTTCCCGACCGGCAACTTCCTTACCGGACAGATCCCCGATGCGGTTGCGGCGCACACCGCCAGCGATGTTCCCGTTTCTGCGCAGGGCCGTGGTGCCTCGGCGTTCACTGGCGTCATGGACAACACGGACGTCTTCTTCCGCGCGATGCAGGCCGTCGTGGGCGGGGCGCAGTAGTTGCCTCCCGCAGATCCCGGGCGCTCCTGCCCGTACGTCCGGCTGGTCGGGGTCGACCGGCCGGACCAAAAACCAGGAGCGCCGATGTGCGCCATCCCAACTCCCCCTCTCGACCCATGAAGCTCCCTCTCTCCTCCCTCCTCCTGGTTCTGAGCACCGGCGCCACGCCGGTGATGCTCCACGCCGCCGACGCCTTCTTCCCATTCGACTCCGTTCCTTCCGGCAGTCCGGCCAACCTGGCGGCACATCCTGGCATCTCGTTCGAACCGGCCGTGTTCCTCCCACTGCTGGACGGGGAAGGCGTTCCTGTCGCGGGGACTGAAGCCTGGCGCGTCGATGGATCGGCGGGTGCCGTGACGGTGGAAAACCCGCTCACCTACGATCGGGGTGTTGCGCCTTCAGGGCCGAACGCGCTTAACGCGGTGTTTCAGCCCGTCTTGATCGATCTGGCTTCCCCCACGGTGATCCGGCAGTTCGCGATGTCCTTGGACGCCGATACGCTGGGGGATCGGGCTGCGGTGGTGACCTTTTGGGACTCGGGGGACAAGCTCCTGGGTTCCTTCACGGTCAATCAACGCACTCCTCTCCTGGAAGTGAACGAAGCACTGGAGCTGTCCGGGGTGGCCAAGGTGGTGCTTCCCGCCGGTGCCTTCTACGACAACCTCCGGATCTCCTCGATTCCCGAGCCTGGCCCCGTGCTGTTGGTCCTCGTGGGCTCACTCTGCCTCGGCATCTCCCGACGCGCTCCGAAGCGGCGGGAAGCGCGCTGAGTTCTTCAGATTCCGGATCGTGCCGGTATACCGGAGGCGCCTTTCCGTTCGGGAGGCGCAATCCTCCGGTTCTGGGGAACTGCTTTCGGGGTCCCCACGGGTTCCTGTTGCGCTCTCCGTGAGCCATTAGGGCGTTGGACGCCTGCCCTCGTCGCGACGACGACGCGCCTCCGTGGCCGCACGGGGACACCGCTGAACTGCTGGAGGTTGGTTTCAGATCGCGTTCGAGCACGGCCCTCGGCACCACTCTTCCGAACTTCTGGGCAACCCACGCCCGTCGACGGGGGGACCAGCAGAAGCCTCAGATGCGTCCGATCACGTTCTCCAGGTCCGGATCCCCTTATCCATCCGTGGAGGTGCGACTCACCGCGGGACAGACTGAAACGGGGCATGAGTTGACCCTGGAGTTTAATAAAACGAAAACATTACTTGATAAAACGAAAGTCAAAATGGATATTCGAATGCACTTTAAGAGACCACTCCTCCGGTATCGCCGTGGACGCTGGGGGAGCCACTGAGGTGTGATGGATGGAATGGCCGCGATGAATATGCCGCTGGAGAAACGATGGGTGGAGAATCTGGAGGACGAGGATCTGACGTTTCTCAAAAGGTTTCTGCTGGCCTCGGGATCGTTGAAGGAACTCGCCGAGTCCTATGGGGTTTCGTATCCGACGGTCAGGCTGCGGCTGGACCGGTTGATTCAAAAGGTGCGGATTCTGGATGACGCGCGGGCGTTGGACGCGTTCGAGCGACAGCTCAGGGCGGAATTTGCGGATGGGAAGCTGGACGAAGTTTCGTTTCGTCGGTTGCAGAGGGTTTATCAGCAACAGAAGAAGGCGGGTGCAGCATGAAACGATTCACGACATTCCTCGGTCTCGTAATGGTTCTGGGGAGCGCTTGCGGCGAAGCAGCGGTGGTGCGGACATTCGACTGGTCCGAGTTGGTGCGGAGCGGGGCGCTGGCGGTGCCTGGGGTTTCGACGGGGGCAGTGGGCGGGCGCAGCCTGCTGCGCGTGGTGAATGAGACGGACCAACCCCGACTGGTTCGGTTGCTTACCCTCGTCGATCCCGGCGTGACGCAGCGGGTCTACTCGGTGGTGGGCGAAATCCGGTACGAGGGCGTCGTGGGCGATGGTTTTCTGGAGATGTGGAACTGCTTTCCACCGGCCGTCCCGGGCGGGCAGGAAGGACGGTACTTCTCTCGGACTCTGGGAGATGGGGGGAGGATGGGAAAACTCTCGGGTCGTTCCGAGTGGCGGGACTTCGAATTGATGTTCGACCGAACCGGGGCATCCACCCCGCCGCACCGGTTGGAAATCAATCTGCATTTGCCCGGGCGCGGGGTCGTGGATTTCGGTCCGGTGCGGTTGGAGGGGTACGTGGAAGCGGGGGCCCGTTCAGCCCCGATCCCGCCGGGGCGGGTGGAGGGAGCATGGTGGTCGAGTCGGACCGGGGGAGTGATTGGCGGGACGCTGGGGGCGATCTGGGGCGTCTTTATGGGTATGGCCGGGGCCTTGGCGGGGCGTGGGAAGGCTCGCACGCTGGTGGTCCGGGGTTTCGCACTGATCATGGTGTTGGGCGCGGTGCTCACTCTGGCCGGGATCGTTGCGGCGGCATTTCGGCAGCCGCACTCGGTGTGGTTCGCGTTGTTCCTGCCCGGCATCATTGCGCTGGGGCTGGTGCCGGGGCAGTTGGGGGCAGCGCGACGTCGGTACGCGGATCTGGAGCTACGGCGCATGCTGGCGGCGGACGCCGGGGAGAGTTCTGCGGGGCGCGACTCGTTGGCCTGATCAAGCGATGATCGCGGAATCGGTTGGGGTGGGGGTTCATCCCTTTGCATCGTCGGGAGAGTGCTTGCGCCATTGCGGGTGGGGTAGGGGCGCCGGTAGGGTGCGCGGCCTGATGCGACTGCTGGACCGATACCAGCTGCGGGAGCTGCTGCTGGCATTGCTGTATTGCCTGCTGGGCATCCTGGTGTTCTGGATGGCGTTCGAACTGCTGGGCGAGATGGACGAGCTCAAGCGGCGGAACATCGGACCGTGGGAGACGCTGGCGTACCTCGGGCATCGGTTGCCGTTGTTCCTGCTGATTCAGATTCCGGTCGCGCTGCTGCTCTCCCTGCTCTATGCGCTCTCACAGCATGCCCGCCACCACGAGTTGGTGGCGATGCGCGCGGCGGGGATCAGTCCGTGGCGTATCAGCCTGCCGTACCTGGGGGTGGGTATCGTGTTGAGCGGTGGGATGCTGGCGCTCAACGAGTACGTGGTGCCGGACGCTGCGGCCCGAGCGGACGCGGTGCTGGAGCGGGCGACCGCCGGAGCGCCCGATCGGGCGTGGAAGCTGGGTCTGAACTTCCGCGATCCGCAGACGGATCGCAGTTGGTACGTGCAGGCCTTCAACGTGCAGACCGCCGAGCTGCGCGGAGTTCACGTGGTCTGGAAGGCGGAGGGGGGAGGGCGCGAAGAGCTGATGGCTACGCGCGGAATCTGGGAAGGGGACGGGTGGCTGTTCGAGCGAGTGACGCGGTTCTCCTTTGGTCCGGATCGCAGCGGCATCGAGACGGTTCCGATCCGGCACGAGAGCCTGAAGGTCACCGATTTTCCGGAGACCCCGGCTCATCTTCGAAGCGAAGTGAAGATCAGCCAGTTGCTGGGGTCGGTGAAGAAGTCGAGGCAGGTGCAGCTCTCCCTGCGGGAGATCCATGCTTATCGCGAGTTGCATCCTTCGCTGACGCCAAAGGCGGAGGCGCAGTTGGAGACCTGGTTTCATGATCGTCTGGCGACTCCCTGGATGTGTTTGGTGGTGGTCCTGATCGGACTCCCGGCGGCTACGGGGTCGGGGCGTCGCAATCCTTTCGTGGGCGTGGCGGCCGCCATCTTTCTCGCCTTCGCTTTTTTCGTGGTGAAGGAGTTCAGCCTCGCCGCCGGGGCGGGCGGATATGTGGCGCCGTGGCTGGCGGCATGGCTCCCGAACCTGGTGTTTGGCGGGTCGGGAGTGGTGGCCATGCAACGTACCCGGTGAGGGGTGAGGCGGGGTCCGGACTGGTCGAAAGGCCCGGGTTGGGACTCAATGGCCGGGTGCCGACGGAACTCGAGCAGCTCAGGGAACGGGTCCGATGCCTGGAGGCGGTGAACGCGGCGGCGCTTTCGGTCCATGCCAGCCTCGAACCGCGCGAGTCGCTGCGACAACTAGTGGCGGAAGCGGTCCAACTCACGCGTGCCTCGAGTGGTTCACTGGTTTTGCGCAATCCCAATTCCAGTCTGCTGGAGATCGAGGCCGCGATCGGTCTTCCCGCCGCGGCGACGGTCCTGCGGCTTCCCTTGGGGCGGGGCATTACTGGGTGGGTTTCCATGCAGGGACGTCCGGCGCGAGTGGGCGACGTGCGGCGTGATCCGCGCTACCTGATGGTCCGGCCCGAAGTCCGTTCGGAGCTGGCGGTTCCGGTGGTGATCGAAGGGGAAGTGCGGGGGGTGCTCAACGTGGATTCGGAGCAGCTCGACGCGTTTTCGGAATCGGATGAGGCGGTGCTGGACGAGTTGGCGCGGCACGCTGCGGTGGTGATTCGGAACACCTGGCTCTTTGAGCAGGCGCGACGCAAGACCGCGCTCCTCACGAGTCTGGCGGGGATTGCGCAAGCCATGAACCAGGCTTACGGCCTCACCGAGGTGTTGCATCTGATCACGCGCGAGGCGGTGCATCTGATGGGGGCAAAGCTGAGTTCGCTGCTGCTGATCACCGACGAGGCGAACGAACTGGAAGTCAGGGCCAGCTATGGCGCGGGACCCGACTACCTGGGGCGCGGACGACTCAACCTGGATGACAGCCTGGTGGGGGTCGTGGTGCGGCGCCGAAAGCCGTTGCAGATCGAGGATGTCCGATCTTCGCGACTGTACCAGAGCACCGAGGTGGCGCGGCGCGAAGGGCTGGTCTCGTTGCTGAGCGTACCGCTGACCCTGAATCAGGAGGCGCGCGGGGCGCTCAACGTCTATACCAGCGAGCCGCACACGTTCTCGAACGAGGAGATCCAGACCCTGCTCGCGCTGGCGGAACTGTCGGCCATCGCCCTGGAGCGCGCGCGGCTGGGGGAGCGCATGGTGCTGGCCGAGGAGCAGTTGCGACAGAGCGACAAGCTTTGTGCGCTGGGATTGCTGGCCGCGGAGGTGGCGCATGAGATCCGGAATCCGCTGACCGTGATGAAGATGCTTTATCACTCGCTCGATCTTCAGTTCCCGGACGGAGATCCGCGGCACGAGGACGTGCGGTTGATCGGGCAGAAGATGGATCACCTGAACCGCATCGTGGAACAGATCCTCGACTTCGCGCGACATGCGGAGCCGCGTCTGGAAATGGTCTCGGTGTCGGATCTGGTCGATGACCTCCGGTTGCTCACGCGGCACAAGCTGCGCGCGCAGAACGTCGAACTCGCGCTGGATGTGCCCGCTTCGGTTCCCCGGTTTCGCGCGGATCCAATCCAGTTGGAGCAGGCATTCCTGAATCTTCTGCTCAACGCGGTGGAGGCGATGCCGTCGGGAGGGCGGCTGGCGATCAGCGCGCGGGTGGAACCTCCGGAGGGAGGGGCCGCTGGGGCGGGGGATCTGATCGTCCTGTTCACTGATACGGGCAATGGGATGCCCCTACCGCCGGGCGGCGGGCGCCCGGTATCGTTCCTGGGCTCGACCAAACCGCGCGGGACCGGACTGGGGCTGGCGATTGTGACGCGGGTGGTCGAGGGCCACCGCGGGCGGATCCGGTTCGAATCGACCTCGGGGAAAGGGACCACTGTCACCCTGCGGTTTCCGTTGGATGCCGAGTCCGAAGGGACAACGGGGACGTGACTTCACGCGGGGAGGAGACGAGGGACAGACCCGGCGTCAAACTCTGCCCGGCGAGCCCTGCCACTTGTTTCGAAGGAGGTGTTCCGGTATCGCGTGGGTGTGGCGCGCACCGAAATCGTGGATCGCTTTCACTACGAGCGTGAAGTCCTTCGCGCCGGGGTGACGCGTATCGCGGGCGTGGACGAGGTGGGGCGCGGACCGCTGGCTGGGCCGGTGGTGGCGGCGGTCGTGGTGTTTCCCCGCGAGTGGATTCGTGACGGGATGCCCGAGGCCGGGCGAGGCCTGAACGACTCCAAGCAACTCTCGGCGTCGCGCCGGGAGCAATTCTTCCAGTGGCTGATTTCCGGGTCAGGGATCGAATTCGCACTGGAGCAGGTCGAGGCGCGCCGCATCGATGAGGTGAACATTCTTCGGGCCACGCACCAGGCGATGGCCGGAGCCCTGGCGGCGCTGCCGACGGCTCCCGAGCATGTGCTGGTGGACGGCTTGCGCGTGGAGGCCCTGGGGAATGCGCAGACCGCGCTGGTGAAGGGCGATTCGCTCAGCTACTCGATCGCGGCGGCCAGCGTGATCGCGAAGGTCACGCGCGACCGGTGGATGACCGAGGCGGATCTCCAATGGCCGGGGTACGGCTTCGCCGTGCACAAAGGGTATCCCACGCCGGAACATCTGCGCGCCCTGGCCCGGCTGGGACCGTGTCCCATCCATCGGCGATCCTTTGCCCCGGTGGCGGCGGCGGCCTCCCAGTTGGCCCTATTCTGAAAACCTGCGAGCTTGAAGTGGATCCGCGAGTGGTGGTTTCGGTGGTGGCGCCCCGTGGCGTCGTGGGTTCCCCTGGCTCATCGTCGGGGACGCATCGGGGAGGCTGCGGCGCGGCGACATCTGCAGCGCGCCGGACTGAGATTCCTGGCGGCCAACGTGCGCACTCCGCGCGGGGAACTGGATCTCGTGTTTCGCGACGGGGAGTGCCTGGTGTTCGTCGAAGTGAAAGCGCGCTCAGACCGTTCCTGGACCCGGCCTTCCGCGGCCGTGAATGCGCGCAAGCGTCGCGCCCTTTCTCGGGCGGCCTGGGACTACCTGCGCTGGGCTCATCATCCGCGTGCGAAACTTAGGTTCGACATCGTGGAGGTGGTGCTTGAGGGCGACCGGGTGCAACAGGTGCGGCATTTGCCCGACGCGTTTGCACTCGCGGGCCCTTCCCGCTACGGATGAGGGGCATGCCGGAGTTACCCGAAGTGGAAGTGCTGGCGCGGCATCTCCACGCGCATCTTTGCGGCCGCCGCGTTGAAGAGGTTGACGTGCGGCGTGGGCGGTTGGTCCGTCCGCAGACGCCCCGCGCGTTTGCCGTCGGGCTCGAGGGTGCCGTGATCGAGAGCGTGGGACGTCGCGCCAAGTACATGGTCGTGCAGTTGGGCGGGCGGCGGGGAACCGGGGCGAGCCGACGGTGGTTGGTGCACTTGGGGATGACCGGGCGGTTGCTGCTCGGCGAGACCTCCGCGCCTCTGCCGAGCCACACCGCGGCGGTCTTCAAGCTCACGGGCGTGAGGCTGGTTTTCGTGGATCCCCGAGGCTTCGGGCGCATGACGATGGATGACACGGTGCTCGAGGGTTTGGGCCCTGAGCCGCTGGAACCGGACTTTCGGCCGGAGACGCTGGCGCACGCGCTCCGTGATTCCCGTCAGGCGGTGAAAGTGCGGCTGCTGGACCAGTCCCGGGTGGCGGGGGTGGGCAACATCTATGCGAGCGAAGCGCTGTTTCGCGCCCGGCTCTCTCCGAAGCGACGGTCGGATCGGGTGCGAGGTGCTGAAGTGGAACGGCTTTGGTCGGCTCTGCGCGAAGTGTTGGAGGAGGCGATCCGATTGGGCAGCACGCTGCCGCTGGATTTCACCGGCGACGGGACGGGGGATGGCCTTTTCTATCATGGACTCGCCGAGGGGGCGGCGGCGGGATATGAGGAGCGACTGCGAGTTTATGACCGCGAAGGGGAGCCCTGTCTGGTTTGCGGCAGGGCGATCCGAAGGTGGATCCAGGCGGCGCGGAGCACTTACTATTGCCCCGTGTGCCAGCGCTGACCGGGGTCGTGGCGTTCCGAGTTGCGGCCGGGGCGTGAAGACCCTCGGCGGGTACGGTGGGGGCGCACGACGGGGTGGCTGAGGGGAACGAGACATTGTTTATGAGCAGAATCTGGTCGAGATGGATGGAGTGGACGGCGGGGTTGGTCCTGGTCTGCGGACTCTCCGAGGCCTGGGGTGCGGTGTCCCCGGACGTCAGGCGCGATGCCACGGTGGCGGCCGTGGATCTGGTCCTGCCGTCGGTGGTGAACATCGGCACGCTGTCGGCGGAACGTGCGGATCCTTATGAACAGATGCTGCGCGAATTCTTCGGGTACGGCCGACGCGCTCCGGACACGGTGTACAGCAGCGGCTCGGGCGTGGTGATCGACGAGGAAGGATGGGTGCTGACCAATTTCCACGTGGTGCGTGAGGCCGCGCGCGTCCAGGTCACTCTTGCCGAGGCGGCCGATCCCGTGGAGGGCGAGGTCGTCTCCATTTCCGAAGCGAACGATCTGGCGCTGATTCGACTGAAAGGAAAGTCCGGGCAGCGCTTTCGTGCGGTGGTATTTGCGGCGGACGAGGATCTGCTGCTGGGTGAGACGGTGTTGGCCCTGGGGAATCCTTACGGCCTTGGGGGTTCGGTCAGTCGCGGCATCCTGAGTTCCAAGACCCGCCGGGCAGAGCGTGATGGAGAGCCCATGGAACCCGAGGATTGGCTGCAAACCGACGCCTCGATCAATCCGGGCAACAGCGGGGGGCCCCTGGTCAATCTGCGCGGCGAACTGATTGGTCTGAACGTGGCGATTCTGGCACGAGCCCAAGGCATCGGGTTCGCCATTCCCATCAAGCGGATTCACGCGGCGCTGGCGGAGATGTGTTCGCCGGAAGCCACCAGCGGGCTTTGGTTCGGGGGCACGGTGCGCGGTTCCCGACCTCCCCTCATCCTCACCGAGATCCAGCGCGGAAGCCCGGCCGAGACGGCGGGGCTCGAGCCCGGGGATGAGATCCTTTCGGTGAATGACCGGCCGACCCAATCCTTTCTCCAGTTTTACCGGGAGCTGGGGCGAGGCTCCAAGACCGCACGACTGGTGGTTCTGCGAGGGGATGTGCGTCGCGAGTTGAAGGTGGCGCTCCTGGCGCAAGCCGCGGTGTTCAATACGGAGTACTTTCGCCGTCGGCTCGGGGTGTCGCTGGAGCCGGTTTCCGACGACGTGCTGGCACGACTGCGCATGTCCAGGTCGGGTGCGTTGATGGTGGTGGGGGTGGATCGCGGGGGACCGGCCGAGCGGGCAGGGGTGGAGAAGGGACACATCGTGAAAGCAGTGGACGGGCAACCGCCTGGAGATCTGACGAGCCTGGGGCGTGCGTTGCAGCGAAAGCGCGCCGGGGACACGGTGACCCTCTCCCTGATCGCGGCGCGTCGACGCGGCATGCTGCTGCAATTGAGCGAGGGACGGGCCGAGGTGCGACTGCGTTGAGGGCCGTCCTGGCGGTGGCGCGATGAATTTGCGGGTGGCAGGCCGGCGCCAAGCGCGGCAGGCTTTCCGCGTGGCGATTCATGCGACGGCGGTCATCGATCCGCAGGCGGAACTTCACCCCACGGTGGAGGTCGGGCCCTATGCGGTCATCGAGGCGGGCGTGCACCTGGGTGAGGGGTGTCGCGTGGGGCCGTACGTGCATCTTTCCGGCGTGCTCCTGGCCGGCGCGCGCAACACCTTCGGCACGGGCGCGGTGGTGGGCGGGGCTCCTCAGGATCTGCGTTTCGCGGGGGGGCCGACGCGCATCCGCATGGGGGACGACAACTGCGTGCGCGAGCACGTGACCGTGCATCGGTCCAATTGCCTGGAAGAGGACACGATCGTGGGATCGCGGAATCTGCTGATGGCGCATTGCCATCTGGGGCACAACGCGCAGATCGGCAATCGCGTCATCATCGCCAATGGCGCGCAGTTGGGAGGGCACGTGGTGGTGGAGGATCGTGCTTTTCTCTCCGCCAACTGTCTGGTCCACCAGTTTGTGCGGATCGGTACCCTTTCGCTCATGCAAGGCGGGTCAGGGATCAGCAAGGATCTTCCCCCCTACTGCATCGCGCGTGGGGCGAATGGTGTGTGCGGACTGAACGTGGTGGGATTGCGTCGGGCCGGCTTGGAAGCCGATGTGCGTCTCGAATTGCGCCGGCTCTATCGAATCCTCTACCGCTCGGGGAAGGGGCTGAAACAGGCGTTGGCGGCCATGGACTCCATGGCTCGGTCGGATTGGGGTAGGCTCTTTGTCGAGTTCGTGAGGACGAGCCGTCGCGGCATTGTCTCGGAGCGGGTGGTGGGTTGGCACGCGGCGGAGGACGGATCCGACGAGTGAGCCGCGGGACGGCGTGAGGCTTGCGGCCGGACGGGTCGGATCGAGGATTGGAACAATAAAAAACCCCTTCCCGCGGACGGGAAGGGGTGATGAGGGAGCCGGGGCTCCTTAGAACTTGTAGAGGAGGTTCAGGCCGAGGACGTAGGAGTTCTCCTCGGGGCTGAGCGCGGTGCCGAAGCCGCCGGCTCCATCCGAGAGGTCCTTGTCCCAGCGGAATTCGATACGGGTCAGGACGTTCGCCCAGAGACCGTAATCGATCGTCGCCGTGACGCCGAAGAGTTCTTCGCCATCGGGACCGGGGGCGCCCCAGGTGCCGTTCGAGCCCTGCGCGTATTCACCACGAACCCCGAGCTTGAGCTGTTCGCTGAGCTGGTAGGTCAGGTAACCGGCGAACGCCGCGGCGTAGTCGGTGTTGGTGTCGGTCGTCTCGACCGTGCGGTAGTCGGCGGCGACACCGACGCCCAGGCCGGTGAGCGGCGTGGGAATGGTCAAGCCGGCGTACAGCGAGGTGCGGGGATCGGCATCACCGATTTCGGCGGAGCCGAGGCCATGCACGACACCGGCGTACAGTGTGGCACCCTTGAGCGCGCCCCAGGAGTCGGGGGCGGTGAGGGCGAGCGAGCCGAGGTAGGTCTGGAGACCGAAATCACGATCGACACCGGCTTCGGCGCCCGGCGCGTTGATGCGCGCGTTCCAGGAGTTCGCGATACCACCGCTCAGCGAGATGCCTTCGGCGATCTGGTAGCTGAGGAGGAGGCCCGTGTGCTGGGTCGGCTCGATGAAGTACGCGTAGGAGCGGCTGTAGTTCGGGTTGTTGCCCGACTCGAACACCTCGTAACCGACGATGGTGTCGAAGACGCCGACCTTGGCGATGAGATCGTTGCCGACGGGGGTTTGCAGGGTGACATACGCCTGCTTCACGCCGAAGTCCGAGTTGTTCTCGCCGAGAACCGACGAGGTGCCCAGGGTGTTGGCGTCAGGACCGAAGAGCAGGTCGACCTTATAGCCGGCAGACCAGTCGCCCTCGTCGAGCGGCTTCTCGATGGTCAGCTTGACCACGTCGAGATTGATCTTGTCGAGCTTGTCAGCTCCGTCGAACGAACGACCGGGGAGACGGCTCATGCTGCCTCCGTCATCCTCGCCCAGGTCAAAGAAGGCCGAGGTGCTGACGTAACCACTGATGGTGGTCGACGTGAGCGCGGTTTCGACCGGGTTCTTCGAGGCCTCTTCGGCGCGAGCGACCGAGCCGGCACTCACGATCCCAGCAGCGATAAGCGCTGCCGTACGCAGGTTGTAGTTCATACCTATACGGTTCCTCCGATTACAGTCTGGTGTGTCTGTTGCGCAGCCTAAGGGTGTCGTCCGGCTCCGGGGCGCGCCTCCGGGGGTTGCACCGGACGGTGCATTCAACAGGGCGGAAGGTAGGGAAGCTTCCCCGGGGGGACAACTGCAATTTTGGGGTGACAATTCCCGTGCCGAACCGATCAGAAAACGTGCGGGACGCCTTCTTCCAGCATGCGGACTTTATGGCTGAGGCCGTGATGCTGGGCCAGTTGGGAGAGCCAGCGCGGGGGTTCGTCGAGGTCTTCGAAGGAGAGTTTGAAGGACCCGAAATGCATCGGGACGAACCAGGAAGAGCGCAGGTCCTTGAACGCTTTCATCGCCTCGTCCGGCCCCATGTGCACCCGGCGGAACGTGTCCGGGTAGTAGGCGCCGATCGGAAGCAGCGCAATCTCGGGTTGGAGTTCCCGTCCGATCTCCTTGAACCCGCCAAAATAGGCGCTGTCGCCGGCGTGGTAGATCGACCGGCCCTGGTGCCGAAGCACGAAACCACCATAGCCGCGGTGGTGATCGTGCAGGGTGCGTGCGCCCCAATGATCACAGGGCGTGAGCGTCACCGACCAGTCGCCATGAGCGAACGTCTCCCACCATTGGAGTTCGATGATGCGGTGGAATCCCACCCCGCGGGCGAGGTCCCCCATGCCCCACGGCATCACCCCGAGGCGCGGTTCCGGTAGGCGTCGCAGTGTCTTTTTGTGGAAATGGTCGAAGTGCGCGTGCGTCAGAAGCACGAGGTCGATGGGGGGTAGATCGGTGAGCTTGATGCCGGCTCGTCGGACCCGTTTGAGAAGGAACAGCCAGTTGGCGAAGTTGGGGTCGATCAGGACATTCAGGTCGGTGAACTGAATGAGGAAGGAGGCATGGCCGATCCAGGTGATCGCCACTTGCCCGCGGCTGACCTTGGGGAAAATCGGCTCCTTGGTGGTCCCCGTACGGCGCATGAGCAGCGCCTTCCAGACCATCTCATGAAAGAAGGTCCGGGGATTGAAGTGGTTGCTGGGGGTGAGGTCGCGGAACGAGCGGGGAATGCGCCGCCTTGGCCGGTAGGGGGCTGGGCGTGGAGGGCCAGGGGGGGTCATGGGCGGCTTTGGATCCGCGATCCGAACCGCCGGGAGACTGGCGCAAGGGAAGGCCCTTGTCCATGAGCGCGGCTGCCGCTTCGAGGCACGGGCGGAAGCAGGGGCGCTGAATAAAGGGGTTGGTCGGTCGTCAGAACCGGCGGAAGGAACAAGAGAAGAAATTTTATGAACGCTAAGCTGATGACGGTTCTCGTGGCTCTCGCGATCACGACCGGCGGCACGGCGCGCGCGGGCAAGCATGATGCCGCATGGGCGGCGGTGGGTGGGTTGGTGGTGGGCGCGGTGGCGGGGGCGGCCATCTCCAGCGCCTCGGAACGCACCACGGTGGTCTATGCGCCTGCGCCAGTCGCGCCTCCTCCTCCTGTGGTTTACGCTCCGGCCCCCGCGGTGGTCTATGTCCCCGCCCCGGTGGTGGTTCATCGCCCGGTCTATGCCCCGCGGCGCGTGGTGGTGGCGGCGCCCCCGGTGTGCGTGCTGCCGCCTCCGCCGGTGTATTGCCCGCCCTCCCCGTGCGGCCCGGTGGTGGTGCACGGCGGGCGTCCGTGGCGGCATCACCACGTGCGGCCGCACTTCAGTGTCTCGGTGGGCTGGTAAGCCCCGCCGGAGCCGAGGTGAGGATTAGGATTGGCGGAAGGGCACGTTCCCCGTAGGACCCGGGCGGCGGCACTCGAACCCGAGGCCGCCGTTTCGCATGAACAGTGACCATGATCTTGTCCCAGACGCGCTGCGCGCGCGGCTGGATCGATACCTTCGAACGCCTCCCCGCGTGGGCGACGGGGTGTTCATCGCCAAGGGGGCGACGGTGGTGGGGGACGTTCTGCTGGGGGCCCACGCGAGCGTCTGGTACGGGGCGGTGCTGAGGGGCGATATCCAGCGCATTGAGGTCGGGGAGGGGAGCAACATCCAGGACAACGCCGTGGTGCATCTAGCCGATGACTATCCGGCTTTGATTGGGCGGTATGTCACGGTCGGACATGGTGCCATCATTCATGCGTGCACGATCGGCGACGAATGCCTGATTGGAATGGGGGCCGTGGTTCTCGACGGCGCGGAGGTGGGCGAGCAATGCATTATCGGAGCACGCGCGCTCGTGACGCAGCGGACACGCATCCCGGCGGGTTCGATGGTGCTGGGTTCACCGGCCAAGGTGGTGCGTGCGCTGACCGCCGAAGAGCGGGCGGGTCTGCGCTACTGGGCCGAGAAGTACGTGGCGAACGCGGCGTATCATCTCGAGCACGGCATCAACGTCGGAGGCCCTCTGCCGAGCTAACGTGGACGGGCAGTGAAGGAGAAAGACAGGCGATCCGCGGGGCGGGTGCGGGGACTACTTCAGCGACAGGATCCGTTCCCGAAGGGGCTGGAGATCCTCATCGCGCAGACCCATGGCGCGCAGGGCGCGGCCATCGCCGCTGATCTGAATCGCGCGCAGGAACCATTCCCAGCCCTCGTCCACTCGTCCCATCTGGGTCGCATAGCAGGCCAGGTTGTAGGCGATCAGAGATTCACTGGGGAACAGGTCGGCGGCGGGGTGCAGGGCGCTCCACGCCTGGGGCAGGCCGCCGTGGGAGGCTCGGCGCAAGGCGTAGGCGCGGTGGAGCCACCCGGCGGCGATGCCGGGTGCCGACCGGATGAGGTCTTCCGCGACGGGCACCGCGAGATCCCAGGCACCTTGCTGCGCGAGAATGCTCCAGCGCAATTCGAGGACCGCCGGGTGGCGGCTGGCGGCCTCGGAGAGGGCATCGAGTTCGGACAGCGCCTCGTGGGGATTGCCGAGCTCGAACCAGCCTTCGGCGGCGGAAACGAGGTGGTGATCACGTGGATCGAGCGGGGGCATGGTGCCGAGGCTGAGTGATTCGGACGCCGGATTTATGGGCTGGTCCGTGCGCGGTGTCCAACTTCAGAATCGGCGCGTGTTTCCGAGTATCGAACGGACCGTCGCCGTGACCTACCGGCATCAGGTGCATTTCACGGAGGGCGCGTTCGAGCCGGGCAACGCCCTGCTTCGCCGGGTGCTGGAGAGGCCGGTCGGCGCGGCGAGGGCGAGGGCTCTCGTGGTGGTGGACGAGAGTGTCGTCCGGGCGGAGCCCAGTCTGGCCGACACGATTGATCGATGGTTTCTGGCGCACGCGGACGCGGTGGAATTGGTGGATGCCCCCTTGCGGGTGGAAGGGGGGGAGCGGGTGAAGAACGCGTATTTTCACGTGTCGGGGATCCACGAGCTGATCGACCGTCACCATGTGGACCGCCACAGCTACGTCCTGGCGGTGGGCGGTGGCGCGCTGCTGGACATGGTGGGGTTGGCGGCAGCGACGGCGCATCGGGGTTTGAGGCATATCCGGTTTCCCACCACCACGCTTTCCCAGGCCGACTCCGGCGTGGGGGTGAAGAACGGGATCAACGCCTTCGGAAAGAAGAATTTCATCGGCACGTTTTCCCCCCCCTATGCGGTGATCAACGACTTCGCGCTGTTGCGGGGGCTGCCGGCGCGGGAGAAGCGCGGCGGGTTGGCCGAGGCTGTGAAGGTGGCGTGCATTCGGGACGCAGGGTTCTTCGAGCGCATGGAGCGCGAGGTGGCCGCGCTGGCGGCATTTGAGGAATCGATCCTGCGTGCGGTCATTCACCGTTCGGCGGAACTGCATCTCAACCACATCGCAACCGGGGGGGATCCGTTTGAGTTTGGTTCCGCACGCCCGCTCGATTTCGGCCACTGGTCGGCGCACAAGCTGGAGCCCTTATCCGACTACCGCATCCGTCACGGTGAAGCCGTCGCCATCGGGATCGCGCTCGACGTGCTGTATTCGCGCAATATCGGTTTGCTCGATGCGCACTCGGCGGAGCGGGTGGTGCATCTGCTGGAGGGCTTGGGATTCACTCTCTATGCGAACGAGATGCACTACGCCGATTCGGCGCAGCGGTTGGTCCTGATGCAGGGACTGGAGGAGTTTCGCGAGCATCTGGGGGGTCGATTGACCATCACCCTGCTCGCTCGGCTAGGCCAGGGGGTGGAAGTGAACGAGATCGATTCCGCGGCGATGTTGTCGGCGATGGATGAGCTGCGTGTTCGAGCTGCGGTGCGCGGGCTCCAAGTGGACCCCTGAGTCGGGCGGCGCCCCCCTCCGGAGCTGGCATGGGTCTGGAGGGGAAGTTGTGGCCCGAGGTCGTGCCGGGCGAGTCGGTTTCTACTCCGACAGAGCCAGGCGAAGAGCGCGGCCGGTGTGGCTCTCCGGACAGGCGGCGATGGCCTCGGGCGGTCCCGCCACCACCACGCGTCCGCCCTCGGCGCCGGCTTCCGGTCCCAGGTCGATGATCCAGTCGGCGCATTTCATCACTTCCAGATTGTGTTCGATGATCAGGACCGAGTGTCCGGCGTCGACGAGTCGTTGGAAGGCCAGCAGCAGGATGCGCACATCCTCGGTATGCAACCCGGTGGTGGGCTCATCGAAGATGAACAAAGTCCGCGTCCGCGGACCTGCTGGATCCCGGCCCTTGGGTGAAAGGGTGGCCTCGGACGATTCCGCCAGGTGCCCGGCCAGCTTGAGGCGTTGGCTTTCGCCTCCCGACAAGGTGTTCACGGGCTGTCCCAGTCGCAGGTAGCCCAGCCCCACCTCCTGGAGCACGGTGAGCCGCTGCCGCGCACGAGCGGCGTGCGGGGAGTCCATGGGCGCCAGCAGGGCGATCGCATCATCGATCGTCATCTCCAGGAGATCGGCGATGGAGATCTCCTTCGGCTCTCCGGCGAGGGTGGGGACGGGGATCTGGACTTCGAGAATGTGCGGGCGATATCGGCGTCCTTCACACGAGGAGCACCGGATGAAGATATCGCTGAGGAACTGCATTTCGATCTTCTCGAACCCGGCGCCGCGGCATTGTTCGCACTGACCCTGAGCCGAGTTAAACGAGAAGCTGCTCGCGGTGAGGCCACGTTTTCGGGCGGCGTCACTGGCGGCGAAGAGCTCGCGCAGGGGTTCGAAGGCGCCGGTGTAAACTGCGGGGTTTGAACGCGGCGTGCGTCCGATGGGAGCTTGGTCCACCAGCAGCACGCTCTCCAACTGATGCGCGCCGTGCAGTTGGGGGCGCGTGCTGTGTGGCACCGAAGGCCCGGTCGATTCGTCGTCTGCTTCCTCTTCGTCGGCTTCGGATTCACGTGCGCCGAGTGAGCCTCGGGACACGGCGTCACCCAGTTGGTCACGCAAGAGTCGCAGCAGCTCCTCGGCCAGCGTGGTTTTGCCCGAGCCACTCACGCCGGTGAGACAAACCAATCGCGTGAGAGGGATGGTCGCACGGAGTTGGCGAAGGTTGTGACGCGTGACGCCTTCGAGGACGAGGTGGGGCGTAACCGGGGCTGGGGCTTCGACGCGTGGCGTGTACGGGGCCACCGCGTCCGATACTTCAAGGGCCGCAACGCGGCGGGGAGGTTTGGGAGAGGACCGGGCCCGGCCACGGGATGGGGCAGGAGGGGCGGAAGCGGCGAGGGCGGTGAGGATCACCGCGCGTCGGTGGGGGGGCGGGATCGAGCGGCGGCCGGACAGGTAGGCGCCGGTGAGGGAGGAGGGGTGTTGAAGGATTTCCTCGAAGGTACCCTGGGCGACGATTTGTCCGCCCTGGTCCCCGTGTCCTGGACCGACATCGATGATCTGGTCTGCGGCGCGCATCACGATCGGGTCGTGTTCCACCACGAGGACGGTGTTCCCCTGGTCGCGAAGGTGTTGCAGGATACGCACGAGACGATGGGTGTCCCGCGGGTGCAGGCCCACGCTGGGTTCATCCAGGACAAACAGGGTGTGGACCAGCCGGCTGCCGAGGCAGGTGGTCAGGGTGACGCGTTGGGTTTCGCCACCCGAGAGTGAGCGGGTGGGGCGGTGCAGGGTCAGGTAGCCCACGCCGACTTCGACGAGGAAGCTGAGGCGCGAGCGCACTTCGGCCAGGGCGACGGCGATCGGGTCGTGCGCGGGGCCGGTGTGGCGGGCCTGGAGTTGTTCCACGATGCCGAGTGCGGATTGAATCGGGAGTTGGCAGAGGTCGGAGACGGAGAGTTCCCCGGGGGCATCCTGGGGGGCGAGATCGGCGGGAAGTTTCCAAAGTAGCGCATCCGGTTTCAGCCGACGGCCCTGGCAGGCCGGACAAGTGTGGTACGACCGATAGCGCGAGAGCAGGACCCGCACGTGCATCTTGTAGGCCTTGGACTCGAGATAGCGGAAGTACCCTTTGAGTCCGTACCAGGCGCGGGGCCATTCATTTCCCTCGCCGTATTCCGGGTCGCCCTCAATCACCCAGCGTTGGGCAGATTCCGGGAGGTCCTGGAAGGGGACATCCATTGGCACACCGCATTCGCGAGCCGCGCGGGTGAGGTCGGCCTGACTCTCGGCGCCTGTCCCGGTTTGCCAGGGCTTCACTGCGCCTTCGGCCAGGGACCGGGACCGATCGGGAATGGCGAGGTCGTAGTCGATCCCGATGACGCGTCCGAACCCCTTGCAATTCGGGCAGGCGCCGATGGGATGGTTGAAGCTGAAGAGTGCTGGGCTGGGCGGGGCGTACTCGATGTCGCACGAGGCACAATGGAGGTGCCGCGAGAAGGGCAGGGCCACGGTCCAAGCGATGTCCGATCCGGAAGGGCCGCGGCCGGGCAGCAAGATGCGCAGGCGGCCATGGCCGAAGTGGTAGGCTTGTTCGCAGGCATCCACGAATCGCGTGCGGGACCCGGGGGAGAGGCGGAGGCGGTCCTGGACGATGGTGATCGAGGACGGTGGGTGGGTCGTCCAGGACTCCGGGGGCGTGTCCAGGCGATGGACGACGCCTTCGGCGACAGCACGCTGGAAGCCCTGGCGGGTGATCAGGGAGAGCTGTTCGGCCAGCGAGAGCTTGCTGGTAAGCGGGAGATTGAAGGTGACCAGTATCTCCGAGCCAGCGGGCTGGGACTGGGAGAGACGCGACCAGACGAAGGCGGGAGGTTCCGGGGCGACTGGCGCGGCACATTGGCGGCAGTGCAGCACCGACACGTGGGGCCAGCTGAGTTTCAGGTAGTCGGTGATCTCCGTCATCGTGCCCACCGTGGATCGGGTGGTGCGCACGTTGTTCCGTTGTTCGAGTGCAATGGCGGGCGGGATCCCTTCGATGGCATCGACGCGCGGTTTGTCCATGCGGTCGAAGAACTGTCGTGCGTACGGGGAGAACGTCTCGATGTAACGGCGTTGGCCCTCGGCGTAGAGCGTGTCGAACGCGAGCGAGGATTTACCCGAGCCGCTCAGCCCGGTGATCACCACGAGCTTTCGCGTGGGGAGATCCAGGTTGATGGCTTTGAGATTGTTCTGACGTGCACCGCGGACGCGGATGACGTCGAGCCGAGGGGGCGGGCTCATGCGCGGCGGACGATAGGGTCAGGAGCGGGCGAGTCGAGTCCGCGCATGCGTGCGGTCGGGGGAGGCGGAAAAAGAAGGGGTCCCAAAACGGATAAAGGTCCCGCTTTCTGGACCGTCGGTGGCGTCCGGCCGAAGCCTCCGCGTCACCCATCGTCCCAGCGAGACCCCCATCCGTGGCGACTAGATCGTGGGTGGCGCCGGCGAGCTACACGGATCTTGCCATATCCCGGCAGAGGGGTGTCCGGAGCGAGGTCAGCGGTCGAGATGTTGACGCACCCCGCGGCGCAGTTCCTCCAGTCGGTCGACTTGTGGAGGGAGCAGGTAGCCGGGCTGAATGCGGGGCAGGACGTCGTCTGCGGCGCGCCAGTTCTGCCGGGCCCAGTGGATCTCGGCCAGGGCCAGGAAGTAGGCGGAAGCGGCCTGGGTTTCCAGACGGGAGGGGTTGATGCGTTCGAGCAGGGTTGCGGCTTCGTCGGTGCGGCCGTTGAGCAGCAAGGCGAAGGCATGGTTGATGCGGAACGGTTCGGAGTCGGGGTGGCTGGTGATCAGTTGGAGGGTGATCTCGAGGGCTTCGGAAGGTTTTCGTTCCACCGCCAGCAGAACCGCGGCGCGATTGGAGAGGGCGATAGGATCGCGGGGCAGTCGGGTGACGAGCTCTGCGCTTGATTCCACCAGGATTGGCAGGTCGCGTGCGCCCATGGCGGCGGAGAACAGGGCGAACCAATAGCTCGGCAGGTCGCTCATTTCGCCTCGTTTGCCTTGCAGGAGTTTCACCGCCGGTCCCGCGCGCCCATCGCGGACGAGTTCCGAGGCGATCCGCAGGGCGAGGCGGTTGTCCAGAATTCGCGCGGAGGCGAGTTGTCGAGCGTGCTCATCGGCTGAGACGCGGCGGTTCTCGGCCACGTCCGCTCGGTACTCGGCGAAACTTCCCAGGATGCGGGCCGTTTCGAACGTGGCGGTCTGGCCGCGCACCTGCGCTGCGGCGCTGCGGATCTCATTCCATTTCCGGCTATCGCCGAGGATCGCCAGATAGACCTCCCAGACACCTGGATGCGCCTGGAATCGCGGGATCGCATTCCCCAGGTAGGCGAGGGCTTCCTCCCGCAGCCCCAAGCTGGCCAAGGCGGCGGCGTATTCGGCCGCATCGAACGCCAGACGGGGTGAGGTCGGAAGTGCCTTGGCCTGCCGGCGCGCGTCTTCAAAACGGCCCATCGAGACCAGATACCTCCAATAGAGGACGTGCTCGCTGACCGCATCGGCCTGACCCTGCTGCAAGCGAGCGAGCGCCAGTTCGAGGTCTTCGGCCACCCCCTGGCGGGCCGCACTTCGCAGAAGCAGGCGGGCGGCAGTGAGTCCCTGGGTTCCGGGTTGCTGGAGTGCGGTCTTCAGTCGAAGCATGGCTTCGAGCGAGGCCGAGCCGGAGTCCCAGCCGGCGACCCAGGCATCGCGGTAAAGCTGCATGTGCGGATCGGAGGCCCAGGCCGTGGCGTGTTGGCTCCAGGCGCGATCGAAAGCATCTGCCTGGCCGGCGGAGAGCAGGCAGCGGGCACGGGCGGCATCGAGTTCAGGGGAGGCCTCGGTCAGTGTGTCCAACCACTCCAGCGCAACCAGGGGAAGTCGGAATTTTTCGAGCACATCGGCGCTCAGGGTCAGATCCGAGGCGTTGGTGCCGCCCAAAGCTAGGAGCCATGAGGCGCTGAGGAGTCCGCTCATGGCGTGATCAGGCGGGGCCTGCGGCGTGGATCGGAGAAACTCGAGGAGCCCGCGGTGGAGGGTCGGGCTGCCGAGGTTGTTGATGAGCGCGGCGCGCCAGGTTTGGAAGGCCAGTTCGTCCTTCCCCGCCAGGGCCTGTATCCGGGCGTTTCGCGCCAGCGACCAGGCTTGGACAAAGTCGATCAGGCTGACCCGGATCGTCGCCTTGGCAAACCCCTCGGGCGTGGTGCGCCAGACCTTGGGAATGCCGACCGCGACGCCCAGGCCGCAGAGCACGAGGCCGAGAAAGGCGGCGGAAAACGCGGGGTCCAGCACCAGGGTGCGGAGCAGCGGATGTCCGTCCAGCTTGAGCGCAAGGCGCTGTCGGTAGGTCAGGTTTTCCACGTCGGCGTCGCCAGACTACCCGGCCTGGGGTCGTCGCGCACGCCTTTCACCTCGCCCGGATGGGCTGTGTCGTGCGGGTTGGTTCGATGGGGAAGCGCTTGCCGCGAGCGCGATCGCGACGCAGCCTCGCGTCCTGCGCCCCATGGGTCTCAGCCTATACAACACCCTCAGTCGTCAGCTCGAGCCGTTCTCACCCCTGGACCCGACGAGCAAACATGTGCGCATGTATTGCTGCGGTCCGACCATCCACGACTACGCGCACATCGGCAATTTCCGCACGTTCGTGCTGGCGGATTTCCTGCGGCGATATCTGGAGTTTCGCGGCTACACCACGACGCACGTGATGAACATCACGGATGTGGAGGACAAGATCATCCGCCGCGTGCGCGAGACTGGGGCGACGCTCCGAACCTATACCGCGGTCTACGAGTCGGCATTTCTCGAGGATCACCGAGCGCTGAACTGCCTGGCGCCGCATCATTTGCCGCGTGCCACCGAGTCGATCCCTGGCATCGTGGAACTGATCGGAAGGCTTGAGCAGCGGGGCATCGCCTACCGGGCTGGCGACGGGTCGGTTTACTTCAGCATCACCAAATACTGTGGCTGTGGACACCGGTACGGACAGCTCTTCCCGGTCAATCTGGAGGAGATGCGTCCGGGCGAGCGGGTGAGTTCGGACGAGTATGCGAAGGAATCCGTGGCCGATTTCGCACTCTGGAAGGCGCGTGTGCCGGAGGACGGGGACGTCTTCTGGGAGAGTCCGTGGGGCCAGGGGCGGCCTGGATGGCACATCGAGTGCAGCGCGATGAGCATGGGGCTGCTGGGGCCGAGTTTTGACCTCCATCTCGGTGGGGAGGACCTGGTTTTCCCGCATCACGAAGACGAGATCGCGCAGAGCGAAGGAGCGGGGCTCCAGTCCGCGGGTCAGCCATTCGTCAAACACTGGGTCCACGGTGCGTTCCTGCTGGTAGAGGGGCGCAAGATGAGCAAGTCGCTCGGAAACTACTACACGCTGCGCGATCTCCTGGCCCGAGGGTTCAGCGGGCGCGAGATCCGGTACCTCCTCCTCACGGCCCACTACCGGGACTCCTTCAACTTCACCACGGAAGGGTTGCTCGGCGCGAGAACCGCGCTGGAACGACTGGATGAATGCGCCCGAAAGCTGGCCGAGATCGCCGGCCCGCTGGCGACGGCCGAGGTGGCGCCGCAGGCGGCGCTCCTCGATGCCTGCACCGCCAGGCTGGATGAGGATTTGAATGTGTCCGCCGCCTGGGCGGAGGTGTTCGATTGGGTCCGCGAGACCAATAGGAAACTGGCCACGGGCACGCTCGGCCCGGAGCACGCCGCCGAAGCCCTGGCTGCCTGGAATACCCTTTCGGCGGTGTTTGGCCTCCGTCCGCCGCCGGGATCGGAAGTGCCCGAGGCGGCGCGTCGGTTGGCGGACGAACGGGATGCCGCACGGAAGGCGAAGGATTTCAAGCGGTCCGATGCTTTGCGCGCCGAACTCCTGGCGCTGGGCTGGACGGTAGAGGACACGCCTAAAGGCTGGAAACTGAAGCCTCGCTAGGCGGATTCGTCTTCCGGAGGTCTGGTGCGCGCGGGTAGTCTGCGCATCCCATGGCTGAGGACAGGACAATCGGTTTTTTGGGCGCCGGCCGGATGGCCACCGCGCTGGCGCAAGGGATTGTGAAGGCTGGGTTGGTGCCCGCCGAACAAATCCTGGCCGCGGATATCGAACCTGCTGCGGTGGCGTCGTTCGCGCGCAGCACCGGAGCCAAAGCGGTGGTTTCGAACCGCGAAGTGACGGCGGCCTCGACCCTGGTAGTGGCCGTCAAACCGGCCCAAGTGGCCGAGGTGCTGTCCGAAGTCTCGACGACGTTGTCCTCCCGCCATCTGGTGATTTCCATCGCGGCCGGCGTCACGCTCGCCGCCCTGGAACGGAATGTCCCGGCGGGCGTCCGCGTCGTGAGGGTGATGCCGAACACCCCGGCGTTGGTGGGGGCTTCGGCCACTGGCTACGCTGCCGGGACCGCCTGCAGCCCTCGGGATCTGGAGTGGGTGCAGTCCTTGTTCTCCTCGGTGGGCGTCGCGTTTGCGGTCAAAGAATCGCTCCTCGATGCGGTCACGGGGCTGAGTGGTAGCGGTCCGGCTTACGCTTACCTGATGATCGAGGCCTTGAGCGACGGCGGGGTGGCAGCCGGGTTGCCGCGCGACGTCGCCACCAGACTGGCCGCTCAAACGCTCTTGGGGGCGGCCCGCATGGTGCTGGAGAGTGGCATCCATCCCGGACAGCTCAAGGACCAGGTGACCAGCCCGGGAGGCACCACGATCGAAGGCCTGCACGAGCTTGAAAAAGCAGGGGTTCGTGCGGGACTCATCACCGCCGTGCGCGCCGCGGCCGACAAATCACGCCGACTCGGCCAGGGCTGAAATCAACCCCTCTTCGCTCCATGAGCTTTCCGCCTCCCACCGAGAAACAAGCCCGAATCATCTGGTTTGCCCTCACCGCGTTGTCGGTGTTGCTCACGGTGGCCATTGTGGCGGCCGTGTTGATCGGTTTTGGGCGGGTCGTCGTCGTGCTCTCTCCCGTGCTATGGCCTTTGGCCGTGGCCGCGATCATCGCATTCATCCTGGATCCGGTGGTCGGTTGGCTGGGCAGGCGGGGAGTTCCGCGGCTCAGGGCCATTCTCTTGGTGTTCGGTGGCGCGGCGATGCTGGTGTTGGGGATCTTTGGGAGCGTGGTCCCACGCGTGGTCTTTGAAGCCCGGGACCTGGCGAACCGCGTCAATACCGAGTACCGGGAACGGGCGAGTGAGAAACTCGAGAAGTGGCTCGCGAATCCCCCCACTCCGCTCCTGAGGTTTCTTCCGGCCGGGTGGTTCGCCGGCTCGAACACCAATCCGCCTCCGGCCACCAGCGTGGCGATGGGGGGAACCGAGGCAGGGCAGAGCACCCCAATGGGAACGGGTTCGGTGTCAACGAACCAGGTCGCCGCCTCGGGGGCAGGAACCAGCGTCATGACGGATGCGGAGGCACCCTGGTGGGTCAAAGCCATCGATCCTCGCGCCTTGCGGACGGCTGGGGATTGGTTGGCGATGGTGGTGCCCGAAGTGGGCAAGTGGGTGCTGGGTCAGGTGGGGCGTGTGGCCTCCTGGGTCGGGGTGCTCGCGGGGCTCGCGCTCATCCCGATCTATGCGTTCTATTTCCTGCTGGAGAAGCAAAGCATCGAACGCCAGTGGACCGACTATGTCCCGGTCAGCGATTCGCGGCTGAAAGATGAATTGGTGTGGCTGGTGCAAAACATCAACGACGCCCTGATTGTCTTCTTTCGCGGGCAGGTGCTCGTGGCGATCTGCGATGGCGTGCTTTACACCATTGGTTTTGCGGCGATCGGCTTGCGATACTCGCTATTGCTGGGGTTGATGGCCACGGTGCTGACCGTGGTGCCCTTTCTCGGGGCAATCGTCACCTGCGGTTCGGCACTGGTCATCGCGTTGCTGCAGTTTGGCGACTGGCAGCATCCGCTGCTCGTACTGGGTGTCTTTGTGGTGGTTCAGACCGTGGAAGGGTGGGTCATCCAGCCGAAGATCATCGGGGATCGGGTCGGGTTGCACCCGGTCACGATCATCATCGCGTTGCTGGTGGGCACCACACTGATGGGGGGAATCCTGGGGGGATTGCTGGCGATTCCTGCCACGGCAGTGATGCGAGCCCTGATGTTCCGCTACGTGTGGCGCGTGTCGAAGAAGGGGATGTTCGGGTAGTCCGGTTCACCCCTGACGAGCCTCTTTGGCGGGGCGGGGAGCGATGCTGGGTGCGAGAAGGGGAGTTGGCGTGCCAAACTTAACCGCGACATTTGCTTGCTAGCGTAGGGGGATCGGCGCGAAGACTTTGCTGGTTAAGGAACCGAGCCTCTTGCCGATACGTGGAAGAGCATTGGCTGGAAGCTCGGTCGGAAGTACTCAGCCGGAATAATGCGTGGACCGTCGTTGAGTCGGCTCACCAGTCTGGTTTGGTTAGTCCGTGCTAAGGCGCGGGTGAATTCCGGTGGGAGGAGTTGGCACGTCCCGGGTCGGGTTGAATTCCAACTCATTCCAAGAAAACCAGTTGACAGTGAAAGATGGGGCGATTAACGCTCTCTCGAACTGGCGGCTGTCAGAACATTGCGATACACGAAACGGATCATGAAACATCTCGCATTCTTCGCGGCCTTGGCGGCGCTTACTCTCGGAGCCTCAGTCGCGAGCGCCAAGGAGCCCAAGATCAATACGGAAGCGGTCAAGGCGCTCACCGGCGTTCCTGCTGCGGAGTTGCCGGCAGTGGCAGCGAGCGTTGTCACGAGCATGCCCCAGGCTTCGCGAGCCGCGGCCTTGGATGCTGTGATGCGTCGTGTTGGCAAGACCAACCCGGCTGCGCTTCGTCATGTGGCAGCGGCGATTGCCAAGGCGGACAGTTCGTTGGCGGCGGCCGCGGCGGCCATGGCGGCCAAGGTGAATCCGCAGTCGGTGGGAGCCATCGCGGCCTCGACCTGCACGGCGGCTCCGGCGAAGGCGTCGCAGATTCTGGCTGCCTGCTCGCGGGTTACCGTCACCAGCACGAGCGCCCTCGCTGAAGTGGTGGCCAAGTCGAACCCTGTTTTTGTAGCGGAGACGCTGGCGCGCGACGCCGCGGTGGAAGTGAGTTCGGATGCTGGCATCACCACGGGCGGCACCGTCATTCTTCCGTTCGGCGCGGCTCCGGGAACGCTCGGATACGACATTCAAGGCAATGACGTGACCACCGCTCCTCCGTCCGCCGGTCCGGCCGCCCCTGGGTTTGACCCGGATCGCTACGGTGCCGCTGGGTCCTAGTCTGCCAGCCGAGGCTCCAAAGCCTCGACGTGTTGCCGGCTCCAAGCCCGGATAACACCATCAAGCCAGGATCAATTCTGTTTCATACCCGCCTTCCCCAGGGGAAGGCGGGTTTTTGCATTTCACGAGTCACTCTGGCGCAGGCGAGGGACGGCATGTCGCATAGGCGGTCCTGGGTGGGAGCGACGAGTTCGGGATCTTGCCCGCCCAACACAGGATCGGCAGCGGTTTGCGTCTGGCACGTCTTCGGCTAGCTCTTCCGCGGAAGCTAAAGGACAACCATGAGCTTTTTTGTAAGCCTGATGCTGGTGGGTTTCGCGACGATGGCGCTGAGTCTCCTCGCGAGCCAACATGTGAAGTCGCGATTTCGCCGATTCAGCCAAATTCCAGGGTCGAGCGGTTTCACGGGCGCCGAAGTGGCGGCTGAGATCCTGCAGCGTAACGGGATTCACGACGTGAGCGTTCATGAGCACCAAGGGTTTCTGGGGGACCATTATGATCCGGTGCACAAACGATTGGTGCTGTCGCCGGACGTGTATCATGGCACTTCGCTGGCGGCTTTGGGGGTGGCGGCGCACGAGGCTGGGCATGCGATCCAGCACAAGAACGCCTACCTCCCGCTGCACGTGCGAATGCTCGCGGTGGGGATCACCACGTACGCCAACCAGTTTGTGACACTAATTCCGATGTTGGGCATGGGCATGGGGCTCGCGCCGAGATGGGCGTTTGCGGCTATGGCGGTGGGTTGGGCGGTGATCATGCTCTTCAACCTCATTACCCTTCCGGTCGAATTCGATGCCTCGAGTCGGGCGAAGGCAATGCTGACGCGGCTCGGGTTCGTGCGCACTGAAGGCGAAGCTGCGGGAGTGGCGGCGGTGCTCAATGCCGCGGCCTTGACCTACGTGGCCGCGTTCGCGACCTCGCTCGCCTATTTTCTGGTATACCTGTTGCCGCTCCTCGGTGGAGGGCGTTCGTCGCGCGACTGACCCGAAAGGCAGGCTCTCGGGGAACGTCGCGGCAGCGCCGGCAACCAAACCGCAGTTACGGACGATGAAATGGTCCTTCCAGATCGGACGATGGCTGGGGGTGGATGTGTACGTCCACGCCACGTTCCTGCTGTTGCTGGGGTTGGTGGGAATGATGCAGTGGGCAGACGGGAGATCGTTGGCGGCTGCGGGAGAGGCGGTGGGGTTCTTCTGCGCGATCTTCGGCTGCGTGCTGTTGCACGAGTTTGGCCACGCGCTGGCCGCGCGGCAATTTGGCATCAGGACCAAGGACATCACCTTGCTCCCCATCGGGGGAGTGGCGCGCCTGGAACGGATGCCGGATCGGCCGGGGCAGGAGTTGTTGGTGGCGTTGGCCGGGCCGGCGGTGAACGTGGTCCTTGCGCTTGGCTTGATGCTCTGGCTGGCCTTGGTTGGTGGATTTCGAGGGGATGGGCTGTCCGAGGCATTCGAAGACTCGACTGCGGTTCGGCTGCTGGTGGTGAACGGGATGCTGGTGGTGTTTAACCTGATTCCGGCATTTCCCATGGATGGCGGTCGGGTGTTGAGAGCGCTGCTTTCCTTTTGGCTGGACCGGGTGCAGGCAACCCGGATAGCCGCGGTCCTCGGTCAGGGGTTTGCCGTGGTATTCGGACTGGTGGGATTGCTCTCTCTCGTGGGTGGTCCGGGCAGTCCACTCCTGATGCTGATTGCGGTCCTGGTTTGGACCGGGGCTGGGGCGGAGGCACGGGCGGTCGTCGTAGGCAGTCAGCTCACCGGAGCGAGGGCCCAGGACGCGATGCTGACGCATTTCTTCGTCCTGCGCCCACAGGACCCACTGTCACGGGCCGTGGATTTCATGCTGGCCGGGTCGCAGCACGATTTTCCCGTCGTGGACGAAGGGCGTGTGGTGGGAGTGGCGATGCGGCAGGGTATTCTGGCCGCGTTGACGCGGGGCGGAAACCGTGCCCCGGTGTCGGAAGCGATGGAGAGGGATTTTCAGATGGTAGATGCCGCTGATCCGTTGGACGGGATTCTTTCTCGCACCGGGGCACGACTGCCCCTTTTTGCCCCGGTGGTTTCCGAGGGGCGCCTGGTCGGTCTGCTGACCGCGGAGAATGTCGCCGAGTTGGTGATGATCCGGACGGCCCTGCGGGGGTCCGCTTTCAGGTTCGTCGGCGAGCCTCCGGTGCTTCGGTAAGGTTTGGTGCGAGCTGACGGGAAGAGTGCGGGACCTTGTCGGTCGAGGCTGAAGCGGGAAGCGTCAGGTCCAAAGTTGGAACCTAATCGTTGCCAATCGCCTCGTGGTAATGGCAAGGGAAGGAGGTGAGCGAGCGTCGTGAAATCCGAAACCTGGCCTTGGTCGGGTTCATGGGCTCTGGGAAGAGCACGGTGGGACGGCTCGTCGCGCGGCAGGGGGATCTGGAGTTTGTCGATACGGACGAGTGGATCGAGTCCAAAACCGGGCGTCGGATTCCGGCAATTTTCTCCGAGGACGGTGAGCCGGCATTTCGGGCGCTGGAAGGCGATGCGGTGCGGGCTTTGGGGGAGCGCAGTGGTTTGGTGATCGCCACTGGAGGCGGTTTGGTTTGCCAGCCCGGCATGATGGAATTGCTCAAGAAGCACGCCTTGGTGGTGTGCCTTTGGGCCTCCCCGGAGACAATCTGGGAGCGGGTGATGCATCAGACGCATCGGCCGTTGCTCCAGGTCCCGGACCCTCGAGCCGAAATCGCGCGCCTCCTGGCCGCACGGGATGGACACTATCGGCAGTCCGATGTGCTGGTGAACTCCGGTCTGCGCAGTTTGCGCGAGGTCGCAGCGCAGGTGCTGCACCAGTATATGGATGTACGACAGCGCGGGGTAATGCCGTGAAGGACGCGGTGGTAGCGCACGCGCTCGAACTGGGATTCGATCTTTGCCGTGTGACGCATGCAGGGGATCCGGAAAGCGCGCCGGCCTTTGATCGTTGGCTGGCTTCCGGGCATCACGGGCAGATGGAGTACCTGGCACGCAACGGGGCGAAGCGGAAAAATCCTCAGATGGTGTTGCCCGGGGCGCGGTCGATCATCGTGGTGGCCGTGTCGTACGCGGCAGGCGAGGAAGGCGAGCCGGCGCGTGTGGCGGGGACCCCGACCGGCGTGGTGGCGCGGTACGCGCGGCACGCCGATTACCACGAGGTGCTCGGGGAACGCTTGGAAGCATTAACCTGTAGAGTGAACGAGCTCGGGGGGCCGGGGACGCGTTCGCTTTGGTATGTGGATACCGGTCCGCTGCTGGAACGTGATCTCGCTCAGCGGGCCGGGGTTGGGTTCGCCGGCAAGCACACCAACCTGATTTCGCGCGAACTGGGGAATTGGTTCTTGTTGGCGGAGATCCTGACCACGGCCGAACTACCCCCGGATCCAGCGGAGCGAAACCGATGCGGCACGTGTGTGCGGTGCCTGGCGGCGTGTCCTACCCAAGCGATCGTGGCGCCCTTCGAACTCGATGCCCGGCGATGCATTTCCTATCTCACCATAGAGCTGAAGGGTTCCATACCGGAGGTGCTGCGGCCCGCGATCGGGGCGCGCATCTTTGGTTGTGATGACTGCCTGGCGGTGTGTCCCTGGAATCGTTTCGCGCGCCTGGGAGCGCTGATGTCCGGGGTTCGACGAGACGACCTCGGCCAACCGCGGTTGTTGGAGTGGTTGCGATTGGA
>JADLFD010000278.1 GCA_020845805.1 Verrucomicrobiales bacterium
ACTACCGCGGGTTCATCGACAACCGGGTGCGGACGACCGCCCGGATCATCGGGAAGAAGTACGGGTTCGAGTACGGGGAGCACTTCCGTCGGGTGCGCTGGGGCGGGACGGAGCGGATGGCGGGGCCAGGGGGTGTGCCAGAGGAAGGGTTTTAGGGAGGAGGAGGCGCCCGACTGCTTCATTGCCGAGAGTCCCGCGCCGTAGAGGTATTCTTCGCCGGAAGGACCGTCGTCCAGGATCACCAGCGGGCCTGTCCTTCGCCGGAAGGATCCCACGCGAAGGTGGTCGTGGTCATGCCCACGGTCCGGCTGTCCCAGAGGCCGTCGCCGCGGTAGGCGAAGGTGCTCGTCACCGAGTTCACCGTGGCCGAGACCATGCGGTATTCACAGTCCCGCGCGAGGTTGTCACCGGTCTCGCCGGTTCGAAACAGCCCAAATCACAAGCCACGAAACCAACCCCGCCCAGGCGACTATTACGAGCCAAGGATTCGAGATCCGGCCACTGAGTTGGGCCCAGCTAGCATAGCTCGCTGCAAGGACGCCCGAGAGTGTTGTCGCGGCGAATAAGAGTGATTTGGCCATTCAACATGCTTCCGCCGGCCGGCACCGGACTGGTGATGCACGGTCGCTCGTCGCCTGCTCCATCTGAGCTTTGACTGAGTAGATGGTCCATGAGTTGGCCACCAACTCCAGGGCAGCCGTACCCCATACTCCAAGTGGCACCGCTGCGGCCACGATGGCAAGTGCGTGGATTGCAAGAGTGACCGCCCACGCGCAAGCGACGTCCGCGGCGCAGGCGTGCATTCTGGGGCCGATGGATGCAGCGAACTCTGCCTCTCGTATCTGCCCCTTTCCAACCGCCTCGAGTCCGCTCTGCCAGAACTTCGCCAGGTCCGTCAGCCGGTTGAGCGTGTATTCGCCAATCAGCGTCCAATGGATGACTGTTCCGCTTCCCCACTCCGCGATTGCATCGGGATACCCGTAGTCGTAGAGCTGCCCGTAGGAGGCGCATTACCCTACCTGGCAGTCAGCAACTGGTCTGTCGCCATCCACAGGCACAAGCCCTGTGGAGTCGAGGTAGCGCGCAGGATTGGCACCCGCGTACCCGAAGGGATTCCCCATCCATCCCGGGGCTTGCTCCATCGGCTCCCTGCTCAGGAATACCCCTGTCGTCGGGTCGTAGTACCTGGGGCGGAGGTACTGGAGGCCCGTCCCGTCTGTCTGCTGGCCGGCGAAATTGAACTCGTTCGCCAGGCTGCCGGTCGGAGCAATCAGCTGCCGCTCGCATACCGCACTCATGCCTCGCTCCTCATACCTCTTACCTTCGACCAGTCATCCGGTTCGCATCATCATACCCATACTGGGTGACGTTCGAGTCCCAGCCGGTGATCCTTCGGTGGAAGGATGAGGCGGTTCGCGGCGTCATTCCTGTTGTCCCCCTTTACGTCTCCTACGCGCTATCCAGACGAACAGCGGAAAGGAGACCACAAGAAGCCCAGCACACCAGAGCGCAAGCCATAGCTCGCCAGATCCAGCCAAAAGCACAAGCCCCAAAATGAACACGGAGAGGAGGAGTACGAGCGCTCCCCAATTCGGTGTCATCTGACGTCCTGTGGGTTCATGGGGGTAGAGAGCAGGTTCATCATGATCGTTTTAGCCTTCTCCATTGGCAGCGAGTTGATCATATCGACGACCAGTCGAATGGACTTTGCCGTGCGGTCGCCGTCGCTGTTTTCCAAATGGTCGAGGGCTGTGGCAGCACTCCAGGCGCCCCATCCTGACACTATCGCGACGCATCCGGGCTCTTGCGCCAGCGGAGACGACTGCGGTCGCCAGGCAGGCTCCCAACCCAAGGGTGAAGGCCGGGACGTTGCGGTGACTGCCCGGGGCCCGGCGGGGTATGCCGGAATCCACGCGCTTGCTGACTTTCTCTAGCGTCTTCGCGCTCCGGCCTCGACCATTCCACGCTCGCCTTGTGCCGCACCTTGGTCGCTAACGGAAACTCGCAACTCAACCCCCCACGCATGCCGACGCACGTGCGTCGCAGTGCGTCGATCATGCGTCGGAGTGCGTCGCAAAGGTGGATTTTACTCCGCGCGACGCGCTGGCCGTCGGCCAGGGAACTCGGGGGCTCGAAGCTCGCAACTTGATGTGCACCGCACGCCACCGCACGTGCGGTCCCATGCGGTGATCATGCGGTGGAGTGCGGATCCATGCTGGGAGAGATCTCCGACGCCACCGCATGCGCTGCCGCGGGCAGCGGGGTCTGCAAACGTCCACGCGCTCGCTGACGCGCGCGCCTTTGACGAGGGCGGGTGGCCGGCGCGCGGGCCTGGGGTTGGCGGCGTTCGGGGCAGCGGCAACGCAGCGCGCCATTCCTGGCGCGCCTCGGATTGCGGCCGGTGGACGGGGCGGCGGCGTTGGGGGGAGCGGCAGCCACGCGCTCGCTGACGCGCGCGCCTTTGACGAGGGTGGGTGGCTGGCGCGCGGGCCTGGGGGTTGGCGGCGTTCGGGGGCGGGACAGCGCA
>JADLFD010000279.1 GCA_020845805.1 Verrucomicrobiales bacterium
CGGTGCCGCATTCCACCGAGAACACGATGTCCCGCGGGCATTGCTTCTTCACGATGGCGATGACGCGCGCCCAGTCGATGACCCCGTCGCCGCACGCGCAGCCCACCGGGGTCCCGGTGACCTTGCCTCGCTCCGAATCCCCCTGCGTCACCGAGATGTCTTTGGCGTGCAGGTGCACCAACTTCTTCGCCACCTTGGTCAGCCCCTTGTACGGATCCGCTCCGCACAAGAACGCGTTGCCAGTATCGAAGTTAATACCGATGGCCGGGCTCCGGACCAATCCCGCGATGCGCGCCAGGCCTTCCGGAGTGCGGCTGTACTGCTGGTGACATTCGATGCCGATCTGGATCCCGCGCGGCTCCGCCACTCGCGCCGCTTCCATCAGCGTGTAACGCATGAGCACAAAGTCCTCCGCCTCGGTGGTCCAAGGCTGCTTCGGCCCCTCGTCGGTGTTCACCACCGGCGCTCCGGATTCCGCAGCGAACCGCACCGCCTGCTTCAGATACTCGGTGCCGATCTCCGGCTTGGTCAGCGGCGTGTGGGCCGACAGTCCGGACATACGCACCTTGTGCTTCGCGCAGGCGCGCTTGAGACGCAGCGGGTCGTCGTACATCGAGACGCTGTGGAAATAGCCCGCCTCGCTCAGGAGCTCGCGGCCTAGATGCACCATGGGCTCAACAAACTCGTAGCCCAGGTGCGCGGCCTTCTCGACGCCCCATTCGAAGGTTTTGTCCTCGTGTCGGACGAATTCCAGGTTGATGCCCAGTTGGATTTTACCCATGCGTTTTGGTTTGGGGGGTTGAGGGTTCGTAGGGAAGGTCGCGAGATTGGGGTGTCGTCGGATCACCGGCTTTCCGGCCGAGCTACCTTAGGATCCGTGCGAGTCATGGTTTCAGCCAGGTGGCGAAGCGCGCCTCCAGGGCCTCATGCCCGCGCGGCGCTGAGTACACCAGCAACAGGTGGCGCAGTTGAACGGGCTTTCCGGACTTCACCTCGCGTGGTTCACGATCCAGACGCTGCGTCGCGGCAAGATAGGCAAACGGATTGCGCATGGTGAAGAACGCGGCCGGCCCGCCACTGGGCACCGGCCCGGCGAGGGCCAGCATCACCTCGTGGCCGTCGGATTTCCCGGACACCGCAGTCCACGCGGTCTCGGTCACGTCCCGCGTCTGAGCTTCGCTGTAGGGAAGCCGTGAGGCGTTGGAGAACACCGCCACTCGGTCAAACCCCTCGGGCAGCCGCAACCCGAGCCCGTTGTAGTCCGCCCCCTGGAACTGCACCTGACGCAAAAGCCGGTGCGGTTCGAAACGCGACTCCCATTCGATCGCCAACTCGCCCGGCTCCGGATTCACGGTCACGGTCAAACGTCGGTTCTCGTCGAGGAGATGTCCGATGTTCGTGCCCTGGACCGGCGCCTCCCACCGGATGCGATGCCGGATCGTGATGCGTTCTCGACCTTCCGGAGTGCGCCCCCACTCGGCCTGGGGCGCCGCGTCCGAGACCTGCCGTCCAATGGCGTCCCCCTTTTCCTCCCAGAAATTCACGTCGTTCACCTTCACGGCATACATCAACCCGTGATGATGGAGGTGATCCGCCGGGGCATCGCGTACCACCGGCACCCCGTCGAGCGTCGCCAGTTGCGTGACACACGGCTTGAATCGGTCACGCCCGAACGCATAGGTGAGCACGCGCTTCCCGTCGTAGGAGAGAACGAGCTCGTGGGTGGTGGGATGCAGGGTCGAGACGAAATGCGCGGGGACCGGCGGCTGCGCCGAGACGGGACGACTGACCCACACCAGCAACGCCACGCAACTGACCCAGCCGCGGACAGTGGCTGACCAAGAGGAAAGGGTTGTGTGCATCGACGGGCGTACGATGCCTGACTCCAGCGGGAACAGCACTCCGCTTCCAGCCCTGCCTTGGCCTTCCTCCGCCGTTTCTTGCGATGTCCACACCCCGGACCGCGTTTCCGAGCTCTTAGAGCCCACCTTAGCAACTTCTTAACAAGTCCGGCCGGAGTCTTGATTCACGATCCCCCCTCGGGCCGCTCTACCTTGATGCCCGGCGGACAACGCTCTCCGCCGCCCGCCCGACAAACGCTCACCCCCCTCCCTCGTCCATGATCACCGTCATCCTCTCCCTGGCCCTTCTCGGGTATCTGCTCGTGGTCATGGTGCGTCCGGAGTGGTTCTGATCTCCCGCCCCATGAACCAACCCGAAGCCTGGCTTCAAATCGGCCTGTTCGTCGCCGTGCTGGCCGCCGCCATCAAACCCCTCGGCCTGTACCTCGGCCGCGTGCTTGACCCGCACGGCCGCACCCTCCTCAGCCCGGTCCTGCGCCCGCTTGAGGATTTAAGCTTCCGACTGCTCGGGGTACGTCGGGGCGACGAGACCACCGCGGCCAGGTACACCGGTTCCCTCCTGCTCTTCTCCGCAATCACCGCGCTCTTTACCTACGGGGTCCTGCGCTGTCAGCACCTGCTCCCGCTCAACCCCGAACACCTCGGGCCCGTCGATCCCGCCCTCGCGTTCAACACCGCGGTCAGCTTCTGCACCAACACCGATTGGCAGAGTTACGCCGGGGAATCGACCCTCTCCTACTTCTCACAAATGGTCGGCCTGACCCTGCACCAGTTCACCTCCGCGGCCGTCGGGATCTGTGTCGCGGCGGCGCTGGTGCGTGGGCTGGCCCGCTCGGGAAGTCGCACCCTCGGCTGCTTCTGGGTGGATCTCGTCCGCGTCACCCACCATCTCCTGCTCCCCGCCTCGTTGTTGCTCGCCGTGTTCCTCGTGTCCCAGGGCACGCTGCAGAACTTCCAACCTTACCTCGAGGTGCCCGCCAGCGAATCCACTCTCCTCCCCGCTCAACGTATCGCCCAAGGCCCCATGGCCTCCCAGGTTGCCATCAAAATGCTGGGCACCAACGGCGGCGGCTTCATGAATGCCAATGCCGCACACCCCTACGAAAACGCCACACCCCTCTCCAACTTCGTGCAGACACTCGCGATCTTCCTGATCGGTGGCGCGCTGGTCTACCACCTCGGCCACGCGACAGGAAATCCCCAGCACGGCTGGACCGTCTGGATCACCATGATGCTGCTCTTCCTGGTGGCGCTGGTGGCCTGCGGGTGGGCGGAATCACAAGGGATCGCCTCCCACCAAGCGCTCGGCATCACCCCCGCGGACGGCAACCTCGAAGGCAAGGAGGTGCGATTCGGCCTCCTCTCCTCCTCCCTGTTCGCGGTGACCACCACCGCGGCCTCCTGCGGCGCGGTCAACGCCATGCACGACTCGTTCACCGCGCTGGGCGGCCTGGTCCTGCTGTTCAACATGCAACTCGGCGAGATCGTGGTGGGCGGCGTGGGATCCGGACTCTATGGCATGGTGGTCTTCATCATCGTCGCGGTCTTCATCGCCGGACTGATGGTGGGCCGGACCCCAGAGTACCTCGGCAAGAAGATCGAGGCCTTCGAGATCAAGATGGCCATGCTCGTCCTCCTGGCGA
>JADLFD010000280.1 GCA_020845805.1 Verrucomicrobiales bacterium
AAACCTGGTTGCTCACCACGGTGAGTCCCAGCGGCTGGAAGAGGCCGGTGGCGATGCGTTGCCATTCGACCTTGGCCAGGGAGGCGTCGAGTCCGGAGACGCGCCAGACATCACCGTGGATGGTGGAGACGGCGGCGTCGCCGTTGGTGAAGAAACCGACACCGGAGCAAAAGAGGAGCGCCTTCCACGGGTTGTCGTAGGGCACCGGGATGGTGTCGATGGCATAGGCCTCGTTGGCGCTGCCGAGCTGGCCTTGGGCGGGGAGGGGCGCGGTCTTTTCGCCGTGCGCGGAGACGATGCGCTCGGCGAGATTCGCCGGAGCGCGCTCGAGTTGGAGTGCGGGCTCCAATCGATCCACGCGCGCTCGCTCGCCAAAGAAGTAAAAGATTCGAGCCCGCGCCCGCGTCGTACGGGGCTGGACGCGGAGGACGAGGGAGGTGCGGCTGCTGGTGCTGATCTCGACCCCGGGGTCGCCGGACAACGCGATCGCACGGAAACGAGAGCCTTCGGAATAGCCGGCGTAAGGCGTGTCGCCGACGGTGCCTTCGGCAAACTGCGCGCGATCGCCCTGCAGCAGGGGCAGCTCGGCGGTAAATCCAGCGTGGGGTCCGAACTCGAAATCGCGCAGGAGGAGCGTGGCGTCGATGGCGGGCAGGCTGCCGGGTGATTCGCGCACCGCGAGTGTGCCGACGGAGTACTCGAGGACCAGATGATCCCCGGAGACCGCGAAGCCACGCCATCGGAAGGCATCGCCGGTCCAGCGGGCTGAAGCGGGCAGCGCCAGGAGCGAGTCGCCAGCGGGCTTGGGCGGATTGAGCAGTCCGAAGCGGGCGGCGTCGAAGGTGAGAAACCCACCCAGCCAGGCGTGGCGCCATTGGCCGGTTTCCGTGTCGTACGCCACCGACGCAGTGGCGGGGGATCCGAGCCGCACGGCGAGTCCCTTGCGCAGCGATCCCGTGGGACTGGGGAAGGTATACATTTGCCAGCGTCCCTGGGTGGTGCGATTCCAGCGGTCGTCGACCCAGTTGTCCTCGGTCTGCAGCCAGGGCTCGTCGCGATTGACTCCCGTGCCCGTCGCGCGAGGTGCCGCCTTCGGGGCACTTTCGACCGTGCCCGGTGGAGCCGAGGGGGTGGGCTTGGCCGCGGTTGTGGCCGTGGTCGGGACGATGGCGGTGGCGGTGGCGGTGGGGACGGATGAGGGAGGGGAAGCGGCGGCGCGCGAGTCGGGGGCGGCGACGGGCGCGGCGGGCGCCAGGGGGTGCGATGCGCCCTGTGCCGGGACGGTGGCGGCCAGCGAAGACCAACCGTCGATGTCGTTCTCCGTCTCAAAGGTCCAGATCCCGAGGCTGGCGGCGTCGGCGGCGAGGGCGCCGCGACCGAAGTCGGGTCCAGAGCGAGCGGTGGTGCCGAGCCGCACGGACTCGATGAATCCGCGGCATCCGAGTCCACCTTCGACCAATCGGCCGATGGCGAATTGTGCGGCGCGGGGGAGTGCCCGGGCGCGGCGCTGGACTGCGGTGCGCCGAGCTTCCTGGCCATCGACGTAGAGGACGATCTCCGCGGTATCGATCCAGACGGCGACGTGATGCCAGCGCCCGTCGCAGATAGGCACGCCGCTGCGGACTTCCTGCGGTTCCATGGCCGTACTGAAGAACGCGAGGTCTCCGGCGTCCGTGTAGGAGTAGAGCTCCCAATGGGTGGGGGAGGCTTTGGATTCGCTGGCGGCGATGATGTTGAACGACGTGGCGTCCTCGAGTCGGACCCAGGCCTCGACCAGCAAGGGGGGGGACCGCAGTTCGGCGGATCCGGCCGTCACCAACTGGTTCACGCGCGCGTCGAGGGCGGGTCCGAACCGACCGCGAACGATCACGGGTCCGGGCGGCGGGAGGGAGGCGACGGCGGGGCGCGTGGAGTCAGTGGCGGCGGCGTCGGGAGCCGAGGCGAGACGGCGGGCGAGAGCGCGGCCGGGCTCGTTCAGGCGTGGGACGAGGGCGCTGAGTCCCTCCAGTTCCTGGCCCAATTTCCATTCCGCATCGTCTTCGGTATGACCGAGGATACCCACCGGGCCCCGCCATCCGCTGCGTTGGAGGGCACGCAGCATGTCCAGTTCCTCGGTGCCGGTGCCCAGCGGAGTGATCTTCTTCCCCGACTGTTCCCCGTTGCGGATCATGCCATTGAGATTCACGGCGAGCAGATAAGGGCGCATCAACCACATCAACTCGGGGAAGCGGTCGATGTGCGCGTGGCCGTGGTGGAAGTTGTAGACGATGCCGACGTTGGTATGGCCGGCGGCGTGGAGCCGTTGGATGAGCGCCACCTGGTTGGGAGGTTCACCAAACCAGCCAAGATGATTGTAGAGGCCGACGGTCGAGCCCACCTCGCGCGCAGCGGCGCAGAGTTTCTCCAGGTTCGTCAGCGTCTGCGCCATCTTTTCGCCCAGCTTCCGGGGGTCGGGTTCCGGCTCAGTGCCGAGCGTGATCCACAGCTGCGGGCTGATGCGGTGGCGGCGCAGGCAATCGAGGATGGTGAGGGCCTCCGCATTGAGCGTGGCGGGGAACCACCAGGCGGTGAGTTCGATATTCCGCTTTTGGAGGGCCGCGATCTCGGCGTCGAAGCTGGGGATATGCTCGGCACGCCAGTCGTAGGCAAAGCGGCGCAAGCCGAGCCGCGTCAGCATTTCGGCACGCTCCTCCGGACCGCGCTTCTTGGCGTCGAAGGGAACAATGCACCAGGCGACGAGGTTGCTGCGTGCGAACAGGTCAAAAGGGGGAGTCTGGGACCAGGCGGTGCGCGACAGCGCGACGGCGAGGGTCAGGATGAGAGCCAGGGCGGAAACCAGGCCTGGGATGGCGGGCCGTCGGAACATGTCGGTGCGCGAATGCTGCCTGTGCGGCTGCGTTCGGGAAGTCTCAAGTTGCCGGGCCGGCGAAGGGAGACGAAGAGCAGGAAGATGGGGGGCAGGAAGATGGGGGGCAGGCGGCGACCCTCCAAAGCTCCCCGGCCTTTATTTTCCTGCCTTCATCTTCTTGCCCCCGCTCTGCCTGCCGCGGTTTCAGAAGGCACGGCCGGGCCGTTCCCATGGCGGCGAAACGCTCGATGGGAGCGGTCCCGGCGCGAGTCGGGACTCTATCCCGCACCTGCGGGGCGGAGGATTCCGGCCGCGCACGCCTCATTGCGATTGGCGCAGAGACGGGTCAGGACGAAGGCGTCGCAGTGGGCGGGCAGGAAGGACTTCAGCGAGTCGAGAATGGGATAGTCCGCGTGCCCTTTGAACTTGATGGTGACCACGAAGGCGGCACAGAGGCGTTGTTCGATCCAGCGGCGGAGGAGGTCGATGGAGCGTTCGGGCGCGGCGATGACGTCGCAGAGCAACCAGTCGACCGGGGCTTCCGGTGCGAAGCGGAAGGCGTCGCCTTCGACGAAGGCAAGGCGTGGGTGTTGCATCACGTCGGGGCGGAGCGGGGAGCGATCGACCGCGATCACGTAGGCGCCGCGTTGCAAGGCCGTGTAGCTCCAACTGCCGGGCGACGCCCCGAGGTCGACGCAGGTGGCGTCCGAGGGGATACGCAGGCCGAGGCGGATCTCGGCCTCGACCAGTTTGGCAAAGGCGCGCGAGGGCGCGGCTTTATCGGAGGCGATGGGGACGTCGCCTTCGGGTTGCGGGACGACGAGGTGACGCAGCGCGGAGGGGGTCGGGGCGAGGGCGAGAGAAAGGAAGCCCGTCTCGGGCGACGTCAGGGCCAGTTGAACCAGGGAATGGGCGGGCGTGAACGGCGTGAGGGCGGTGTCGAGGGCGCGCAGCGTGCGGCGGTGGCGTTGGCGGAGGTGTTCGCGCAGGGCGGCCACGATGAGCTCGCAGCGGTGCCGGCCGGCGTCGGCAGCGCCATAGTGAGGAAACACGTGCAGCCGCCAGGGCTGGCCTTCCGGCAGAGCGGCGAGGCAGCGTTGGGCCAGGAGTTCTGCCCAAAGCCGGATGGAAGCGGCGGCCACGGGTTCCGCGTCGGGCAGGATCTGGCGTGCGAACACGACCGCGGGCGAGGTGGGGAGCAGGGGCGGGGCATCCTGCGCGATGACCAGGGCCGGGGGATGGGTCTCGCAGCGTGATCGCGGGAAGGAACGGAGCAGTTCGTGGGTCAGCGGCTCGGTGGCCTCGGGCGAGCCGAGGAAGACGTGAGTGGCCATGGCGGCACGGGGCGGGGCAGCGCGCTCAGGGGCGGGGCACGGCGATGGCGTGGAGATGGGTCATGGTCGCCACGTAGAGACGCCCGTTGGCCGCCACTGGAGTGGCACTGATCGGGGCGCCGAGGTTGGCTTCGTACAGCACCGACTTCTCGCGGGTGGCGGCCAGGACGTGGAAGCCGCCACGGCGGGTGCCCACGTAGACCTTGCCGTCGACGGCGCATGGGGAAGCCCAGGTCTCCCCGTTGAGGGCGTGGGTCCAGAGCGGTGTGCCGGTAGCCGTCTCGAAGCAATGCAGGTTTTGGCTGGTGTCGGTGACGAAGGCCAGGCCGTCGGCAATGGCGGCGGTGGCAAACGTGTGACGGACCAGCGGCTGCCGCCAGACGAGCCTGGGCGGCGTCGAGCTCAGGTCCAGACGATGAAACGAGGCATCGTTGCGTCCCCACCAAATATCCCCGCCTCCGGCGATGTAGAGGGAGCCATCGTGCACGACGGGGGCGCCGTAGAAATTGCTGGGTCCTTCCGTGCGGTTCTGGTTGTAGCGATGGACCTCGGTCTTAGGGGTCGCGGGGTCGAAGTCGTAGGACCAGAGGGTACGCAGGGTGCGTGGCTCGGTCGTGGGGGTGACCTCCGGGGGCAGCGGTTCGTAGGCGTAAACGAAGCCGTTCCCGGCGGCGAAATAGATGTTCGTCCCGTCGGAGGACGGGGGGGCCCAGGTGGAGTGAAAGATGTTGGGGCCGATGCCATCCCGGTCGCGAGCGAGGTAGGCACCGGTCCGTTTATCGAGGACGACCAGGCTGGGCGCGTCGAGGCGGCGGATCTTTTTGTGCGTGTTGTCCACGCCGGTGCCGGAGTTGAGGTAGAGATGATTGCCGCGGATCAGGATGGAGCTGTGAGCGGCGTCGTGAGACCAGATTCCGGCGCCGCTGCTGAGGTCGAACATCCAGACGATGTCGGCGTCCTGGGGCCCGAGCTCAATCCGGTTGGGTGTGGGCGCGTCGGTTTTGAGGCGGCCGTCGGGATGGAACGCTGCGGGGGCGCCTTGGTTGAGTGTGTTGGTGGGTTGGACCGCGTAATAAATGGGCTCGTTGGTGAAGGATCCGTCATTCCCATTGGCCAGGCCGTGGAGATCGAGGCACAGCACCACCCCGCGGTTGTCGACGAGGTAAACGCGATCGCCTTCGACACTGGCGGTGGAGGACATGCCGCTCTTGGGCCAGTCGAAGTAGATGTCCTCCTCGCGCTTCGGAACCACCAATTGCCAGATCAAGGCGCCATCGGCCTCGTTCAGGCAGAGGAGCACTCCGCGGTCGCCGGAGTACTTGGGATCCCGGGGTTCGCCGTTGTTGGTGCCGATCAGGATCCGGCCGCCGGCGATGACGGGCGTGGAATGAGTTTCGGTGCCGAGTCGCGCCGACCAGACCATGTTTTCGCCGGTCCTGGGATCGAAGCGGGCTGGCAGCGCCCGCTCGGAGGAAGCCATGTTACGGGACCAGGCGTGTCCGAACTGCGCCTGGTCGGCGCCGTGACCGATCAGCGGCGGGAGGAGGAGCGTCGCCAGCAGCCACCAGCCGACACACGAGGGATGGCGAGACCGTGCGTCGGGTGCGGGTGCGTGACGAAGCATGGGCCGATTCAGCCGCGGAAACCGCGAATTGGGAATGCCGAATGCGAAAGGTCGGGTGGCTAGGGTGTGAGCGGCGTGATGACCTGGAAAAACTGGGTGGGTTGGGACGAGGTGTCGACGCGGACCGAGATGTCGCGGTCGAAGGGTTCGCTGGGGAAGTCTTCCACTTTCTCCCACGGGCCGAAGTCGGGTTCCAGTCGTCGCACGACCGTGTAGCCCCGGTCGGCCACGGCACGGAACCGGAGGTTCGGTCCGGTGCTGGGCACGAGGGTGAGGGTCAGGCGAAGTGCACTGGACGGGTTGCGCGGGTCGGTTCCGGCCAGGTATTCCGCGAGGTTGCTGAGGGAATCGGCGTCCGCATCCAACGCGGCATCGGCGGCCTCATCCGGGTTCAGGCCATGAGCCAGTTCCCAATCGTTGGGCATCCCGTCCAAATCGCGATCGGTAGTGGGTGCGAGTGCGCCGGCGGCGGGCGTGGGCAGGCCGGCGAACCAATGGCCGGGATCGTTGCCGTAATCGGCTGCGCGTTTGCGATGCAACGCCAGTCCGGAGGTGGCGGCTTCGAGGGGCCAGGGGCTCGTTGCGCGATAGTGAACCCGGTCCACGAGCAACCGCGGGACGAACCCGGCGTCAGGATGGGGCGCGGCCTGGGGGGTGTCGGGGGCCTCCAGCCGGAGATCATCGTGCTCATTGGACAGGCGGCCCGAGAACGGACCGAAGACGAGGGCTCCGGCGGGGAGAGCGTAACGATCGCGGAACGCCGCCAGGGCGGGGAGGTTGGTGGGTGAAAAGGCCACCACGACGGCGCGTTGGCCCGCGGCGAGGAACGAGCCCGAGGGGAAATCGAAGTCCAGCGCGCCGCGCAGTCGCCAGACATTGGTGGGAAAGCTGGGGTCGAACAGGTTTATCGGTTGGGAACCGGGATTGAACAGTTCGACGTACTCGTCATCGGGGGCTTCCACGCGTGCGTCCGGAGGACCCTGAAGGGGACGATACAGGAGCTCGGAGAGGATCAGGGGACCGACACGCGGGTAGGCGTTGGGCAGCCCCGTGCCGGTGCGGAATTCGGCGACGGTGGCGGGCAGGTCCTTGCCGAAGGTGCGCCGGCTCAGGGGCGCCCAGTCCCAGCCCACGCTGGTGCGATGACGACCGTACGATTCCGCGTTGGCCGTGGCAGGGAAGCGGGCGTATGCGCGTCGGCCGGTGAGCGTGCCATCCGCGCTGGCTTCCGAGAGCCACACTTCGCCGCCGTGGGCGGCGTTGAGGGTGAAGGCGGCGGGGGAGTTGGGAGGGTTGAAGAAGTTCTCGTAAAGGACATGAAAATCTCCGGGACCAAGCACGGTGCCGGCCGGGAGGGCGAACTTGTTCAGGTGCTCGACGTCATCACTGAGAAACCAGCCGCTCAGGTCGGTGGTTCGCGAGGAAGGATTGGACAGTTCGAGGGCGTCCTCGAGCGGCGGATCGGTGTGCGCGAGGATCTCGTGAAACGCGACGCCGGGGTGCGCGAGCCAGTTGGCGTGACCCGGGGACTCGGAACCCACGAAGGACAGGATGTTGGTGGTGCCATCCGGGAATCGTCCCGCGGAGGCCTCGGCTCGTTGCGCGGGGAAGTCGACGGTGTCGATCGGAGTGCGGGAGGGGGTGTACAGGCGCAGGGTTTCGCCGCCGCCGGCGAGCGTGAAGCTCAGATGATTCGGGCCCGCACCGGGACGGCCGTCGGCGATCCAGTGGACGTGGCCGTTGGCGGGGAGGAAGGAAAGCGGTGGCAGGACGAACCGCGTGATGCCAGAGAGCGAAGGATCGTCGGTGAGGGAGCAGCCGCCGAGGTCGACAGGCAGGCTTGCGCGGTTGTAGACCTCGACGAAATCCTCACCGGAACCGGCGCGCGCGCGCCATTCGTTGAGGCGGACGCCTTCCTGCGCTGCGAGGGGGTGGGCGGCGGCATTGGGACCGCCGGGAGTGGGTTCCGAGAGCAGCGCGAGCCCGGCTCCGAGCACACCGGCCGAGCGATTCACCAGCTGGGGTCCGTACTGGACCTGGTCCAGGATTTGGCCGGCCCGATTGCGCAGCGTGAGGGTGGCTCCTTCGGCGGGGAGACCACGTCCGAGATGAAGTGGCACCCCGGCATTGGTGGAGGCCACCACCGACGGGTTGGCCCAGAGCACGATTCGGGCGTTGGAACGTAGCACCGTGCCGGCGGGGAGGACGAAGGCCTCGTGGTCATCGATCTGGAACGTCGCTCCGGCGAGATCGAAATCAGCTCCGGCCGGTTGCTGGAGTTCGACCCAGTCGGAGAGGCGCCCTTGCGGGTCGACGGTCACCCCTTCATTGCGGGCGAGCCATTCATGGATGCGCGGGGCGTTGGCGATGGCGAGGTAGTTGCTGGCGCCTGGACTGGGCGTGGAGGGGAACTCGATGGCCGTGCCCGTGCCATCGGGGAACCGGCCGAGGGCGACGTTCTCGCGGGCGGCTCGGTAGGTGATGGCATCGAGTTCCAAACCGGTTTCGTCGAGCAGCGCAATGCGACCCGCGGCGGCGGGCAATTTGAACGGCAGATGGTCCGGGCCCGGGCGTTCGTCGGCGTGCAGGACCAGGAAACCGGAGGGGGCGAGGTAGGAGAGGGAACGGAGTTGATGCACTGCATTGCTGGTGGCCACGTGTAGTGCGTGCAACGCGATCGGTGCCGTGGTGGAGGTGTTGTGGAGTTCGATCCAATCCTCCTGTCCCGACGCCGGGTTGGGCAGCCACTCGTTGATCACCAGGGATGACGGGGCGCCTAGGGTGGCGGGCTCGTTGGGCGCCATCGGAGTGGGTTCACAGAGGACCCAAGCCGCCGACGCGTTGGCACCCGCGCGACCCAGGCTGTAGGCGGTGGGGATGGAACCAAAAGTGACGGCATCCGCGCGCGCGCCTTGCGGGTCGTAGAGCGCGAGGGTTTCGCCGTCGGCGTTGAGATCAAACGGGGCGACGAGACCGGTGGGGGCGCGAAGCGAATCGCACCAGACGCGCAGGAAGCCGCCCGCGGGGAGGCTGGTCCCGGCGGGGAACACGAAGCGTCGCGGATCCGAGTTGTCCGAGAGGCTCCAACCTCCCAGGGCCACCGCGTTCGGGCCCGGGTTGGTGAGTTCGATCCAATCGGAATCCGTCGTGGAGCTGGTGCTGGGCGCGATTTCGGAGAGCAGCACGCGCGGCGTGCTGGGCGTGGTAATGGGGGAACCGGGGGAGCCCAGGGCGCCTGGGCTGGTCTGCCAGGCGGCGGGGTCGTTGGGATCCAGGTCGGGGGCGATGAATTCCAGGGATCCGCGTGTGCCGTCGGGTTCGGTCGGCCAGGGCGGTTGATCTCCGTAGGTGACTTCGGTGACCAGCGCGCCGTTGCGATCGATCAGGGCGATTCGCTCGCCACTGTTGGCCAACGAACCTCCGAACCACCCGGCGACCGGAGTCCCGGGGTAGCGCGCCGCAAACAGGGTGGGGGACTCGCCATTGGCGAGGATCCAGCGCGCACCGGCAGGCAGGGCGGGGGTGGGATCCGGAAACCGGAACTGGACGCCTTCCAGGCTGTAGCCCGTCAGGTTGACCGGCAGATCGCCGAGGTTGGCGAGTTCGAGGAACTCGAAAGCGTCGCCGTCGGCAGGATGGTACATGATCTCGGTGAACCGCAGCGCGGGGGTGACGCGTGACACCTCGAAGGCGGCCTCGGTGAGGGCGCTCCAGTTGGTGCCGGAGAGCGTGCGTGCCCGCACGATCACGGGTTGGCTGAGGATCAGCGGCTCGGTATAGACCCGCGCCTCGGCGGCCACGACCCCGGTCAGCGAGAGGCGTGGATCCGTCCCGTTGGTGGTGTAATAGATCGGGCCGGTGAGGTTGGTGATGGCCAGCGCGGTGCCGGCGGGGACCCGGCCGCCGTGCCGCGCGAAGACGGGGGCGTTGGACGAGGCGAGCAGGCCGGCGCGATCGAAGTGGAGCAGCACATTGCGTCGACGGTTGGGGATCCACTGGGACGCCACCACGTTGTTGAAGCTGCTGACGACACCCTTGAGCCGGTTGGTGACGTCGTTGTACCGGCTGCGGATGCGTTCATCCGTGAGGGGGCCGCCATTGAAGAAGTGGCGGTGGACCCGGTCGGCGAAGAGTTGCCGGAACTCGGGTGCCTTGCGCAGCCCGATGAAGATGCGTTGGATGTCGGATCCACCCCAGGGCGGCGAGGTGCTGGAGAGCTGATTCTGGATGGTGTTCCAGGTGACGCCATGGCCGTTCTGAGTGCCGAAGCTCCATTCGGCATCCCAGACGTAGAAGCGGTAGCGGCCGGAGGGGACGCGTTCGCGGGCGGCGCGCCAGTTGTTGTGGGGCCAGTCGTCGTTGTCGACGTAGATGAGCGGGCAGAGGTAATCGATGAAATTGACGAGATCGATGCGGTTGGCGATGTCGAGGTAGTTGGTGGGGTTGGAGAGGTCGCGAGTGTTGATCAGCGTGCGCAGCGTGTTCCAGGCGGTGGCGTCGCCTTCGCGGACCTCGCCGAACTGGGCCATGAGATCCCACTTCTCACCCCCACCGTGGTAGGCGCGCAGGAAGTCGACGTCCACGCGTTCGCAAGGGTTGTAGTAGCCCTTGTAGACCCCGTTGAGAAAGAGGTGGACGAAGTTGCCGACGGGCGAGGGTTGTTCGCAATCGCGGGCGAGGGTGCGGACGAACTCGTCGAGTATGAACGGATTGGAGTGATCGTTCATGCCGGCGCGCAGGACGATGGTGTCGAACGAGCGCTGTGTGGTCTCGGGAAAGAGCGGGTACTCGAGTCGTCCCTGACCGTATTCGCCGCGGAAGTAGAGTCGGTACGAGTACTTGCTCTGCGGCAGCGCGGTGCTGCGGTAGGTATATTGCCCGCGCACGTAGTCGCCGCCCTGCAACCGCAGGCCGCACTCTGTCTGGAACCCGCCGTTGTCCTCGGGACGGATGAACTCGACGGAGACCGGTCGCTCCCAGGCGGCGCCGCGCTTGGTGGTGTTGCGCGGGTTGACCTCCATGATGCCGTTGCGCCCGAACAGGTGGTTGGTGGCCGTGACAAGCGAGAGCGCGGGCAGGCGGGTGCGCACCTGCGTGAGGCCGATGAGGTAGGTGTGGGTGGTGACCCGCGAAGGCAGGGAGTTGCTGCGGAAGGCGGCCGCGCGAATCACGCGGTTGGTGGGAATGGGAATGGCGTTGGTGTAGAGAATGCCGTCGCTCTCGGTGGGCGGACTGCCGTTGAGGGTGAAGCGAATGGAGGCGCCGGGGGTCGGGCAGGAAAGGCTGAGCTGGATGGGGGCGGCGAAGAAGCCGCGTTCCACGCTGAAGTGCACGGGGTCCACCGCGTCACGAATGGCGCTGGGGCCATTGGGCTGGCCCGGGCTGCCGGACTTGAAGTAGCGCCAGGCTCCGGTGTTCGACTCACGGGCGTAGGAATACTCGGGGCCTTGCTCCGGATAGGCGAGTTCACTGATCGGTTCCCGCGGTAGTGTGGGCGGGTGAAGCGCGAGATACCCGCCGGTGGGGTTGAGTTTGAAGTTGGTGTGCAGTCGCGCACCGGCGGTGGTGGGGCGGCGGTCCTTGGCCGAAGCGAAGACGACGAGGTAGCCGTTGGCGGGCAGGGTGACGGCGGGGAAGACCCAGCGTGAGGGATCTTCGCGATCGTTGGAGAGCGACCAGCCCTCGAGATTGACCGCGGCGCTGCCCGCATTGCGGAGCTCGATCCAGTCCTCGGGATCGGCGTCCTCGTCGCGGTAGGAGGTCAGGTTCTCGGCCATGAACTCGTTCAGCACCACGGCGGCGGGGCGTGTCCCGGGCACGATCGTGTATTCCCAGCCTCCGCCGGCGAAGGGATGGGACTCGACGGCGTCGGTGGCGATGCCGTGGCTGGGGGACCATTCGAGACGGGCCGTACCGGCGGCGATGGGCGCGAACTCGAACAGGTAGGGACCCGCTCCCAGACCGGAGACGCCCAGCGCGGCCTGGCCGTTGAGCAGCAGGTCCGCGGCGTCGAGCCCGGCGACGGCTTTGTTGAACGTGACTTCGACCTGCGTCAACGAGGGCTGCGTCGATCCCGGCGGAGGCTGGACGCCCAGCACGGTTGGGCCGTCGGGATCGAGGAACTCATATTCCCAGGTGGAACCGGGCACCGCGGCGTCGAAACGGCGCGGCGGAGACTCAAAATCCTGGATCGTGTGGAAGGTGCTCCAGAAGACCCCGACACCGCCGAAGGGCGGTCGAGGAAAGGAGAAGGTGTACACCGCCCCGGAGCCGGTCACGCCAGTGGCACTGGCGCCATTGACCAGGAAGTCCTCGGCGCGCACGCCTTGGACCGGTTCATTGAACGTTACGGTGATGTGGTCGAGATCATGGATCAGCCCAGGGGCAGGATCGACGGCGAGGACGGTGGGGGATCCGGACAAACGCGGAGTGCCCGTGAGCCGGGAGGCGAGGACGATATCGCTGCTGCCCAGCGAGGTGTTGAACACCTGGATAGCCAGGACATTGGTGCCCGGGACCAGCAGGGCTTCCGGCGCCAGATCGATCGGGTAGGGCTCATCCGCTGGAGGTTCCGCGGCGTTGGCGCTGGACAAGGAGGCGGCGGTCGGTTCGCCGGTGGGCGCATTGGTGGAGCCGATGCGCCGGCCGTTGATCCAGGCGATGAACCCGTCGTCGCACCGGACGTTGAGCTGCAGGGATTCGAACGCGGCCGGATTGGTGACCAGGAACCGATGACGCAGGAAGAGCGTGGAGTACTGGTTCTGCATGTCGGCGACCTCCGTCCCGGTGCCGCCGAAGAGCGCCGCCTCGCCGTACCAGAACGGCCCGGGTCCAGTGGCCCAGGAGGCGTCCTCGAATCCCACCGTCCGCCAGGCGGAAGGGTCGCCGGGAGAGGGCTCGGCCGTGCCCTTGAAGTAGCGAGCGGTGGCCCCCACGGGAACCAGTTCGACCGGCGCGCCCTGGCCCAAAGCCTGGCACGCGCCCAGCACCAGGGCCCAGGCCATGGAAAGGACGCGAAAGGGAATGTGACGCATGTGTGACGGCATCTATCGCCTGTCCCGTCCGCGCCGTCAAAGACGCGCTCCGGGGCGGGGCTGCCGCAACCCCTCCTGTCCAACGCACGCTGCGTCCCGCCGCGCGCGTTCCCACGGAGGTTCTGGGCGGGAGCGCCGCGGACGGGGCGCCGGTCACCCGTGAGGCGGGCCCTGGATTAGCGATCGGCGCGGACCATGCGGTTTCCTGCGTCGCGGTTGTTACGCCAGACGGTGAAGCCGGCGGCGCTGGGATCGACCTTGAGGCGTCCCTGCAATCGGTTCCCTTCGAAAACGCATCCGGGCACGGCCTTCCCCTCGTAAAAGCGGGCGACGATCGTGCCGCTGCCGCGGGCTCTGAACTGGTTGCTGCGCACGATCCAGGGGCGCGCCCCTCCGAACACGCTGTTGGCGCCGCTGATGTGGACGCCGATGGCTTCCGGCGCCGAGAGCTCGATGAGGTTGTTCTCGATGATGGAATCGCCGCCGCTGCAGAGATTGAGCGCCCAGCCGGTGCACTGAAGAAACTCATTGCTGCGAATGAGGAGGTTGCGGCCAGGTGCGGGAGTATCCCAATTGAAGGCACGCGAGGTGCCCCGGGTGCGATTGTTCTCGATGACGAACTCGCGTGTGCCGTGCGCGCTGAATCCGAACCGGCCGGGCTTGCCGTCGAGCAGGATCTGGTTGCGCCGAAACGCCCCGGTGGCGCCGGCTTTCCCTCCTTTGCCGAGCAGGCCGATGGCAGTGCAGTCGCCCCCGCCGAACCGGTCGACCACGCAATCTTCGACCCAATACCCGGTGGCATCCGTGGTGTCGTCGCGTGGCGCCACGGCAATGATGAAGGATTCGGGATTCACACCGGCGGCGCCACGGCGGCCGAGGGCGTTGATGGCGCGGACGCGTTCGATGCGGAATTCGCGGCCCATGAGGTTGATGGCCTCCAGGGAGATGGCGGTGCGTTGCATCGCTCGCGCGACCCCGGTGTGGTTGCAGTCCGCGGTGAAGTCGCGCATCACCACGCGCTCCACGCCCGGGCCCCAACCCGAGAAAAACATACGGCCGATGCCGGATCCGGCCTGCTGATCCGCCACGCATCCGACCAACCGGACGGTCGTCTTATCCATGCCCGCGCCTTGAAGCGTCCATCCGGTCTTCACCAGAAACCCGGGCTGGCCGGGGGAGCCCCAGCCATGCGTCTCAAAAGCGCCGGCCCCCAGCTGGATGATCGCGTCGGGCGGAAGTTGGCGCAGGCGCGCGTCGAACTCGGCAGCGGTCGGGGTGATCCATGGATCGGCCTCCGTACCGCTTCCGCCCGGCTGGCCGGGCCCCGGGGACAGCCAATACTTGCTCGCGCCGAGGGCGGGAGTCAGGCCGGCGAAGAGCAGGGTCAGCAAAAGGCCGACTCGTGCGGCGGCGTGATTTCGGCGGTCACGCGAGCACACGCGAGCCGGGAGACGCGACTCGGAGGGAGGGATCGGGAAGTGAACGTTCATAGCCGGAGGTTGGGGAGCGCGGGTTCGACGACCCATTCCTCCCGCGAACCAGCGCGCACGTCAACGGTTGCCGCTTCCCCCGGTGCCGCTACTGTGCACGCCCATGGCCTTTCCGTTCGCCACTCTCCTGCTCGCCGCCGCCCTCGGCGTGGAGCCGGATGCCCATGTGACCCCGGGTGTCACGAACGCCGGATTGGATACCGCCACCGGCTTTGCCCTGCGCACTGAATCCGACGACGTCGTGCGCGAACAGGCGTACCAACGGTTGCTGGCCCTGGATGACGCAGCCCAGTCGGAGATGGACCAGTGGATCCGGGAGGCGGATGCCGCCGGGTCGAAGGCCGATGAGGCCGCCCTGCAAAAGCGGCTGAACGAACGCATCGCGGGCGTTGAACGCGCCTATCGCGAGTTCCTCGCGACCCATCCCACGCATGTCGATGCGCGCGTCGCCTTCGGCAGCTTCCTGCACGACACCGGTCAGGAGCAGCAGGCGGAGGAACAGTGGCAACGCGCCCGGGAGTTGAACCCCAAAAACCCCGCGGTCTACAACAACCTCGCCGGGTTGTACGGGCACCGCGGGCCCGTGACCAATGCCTTCGTGCTGTATGAGAAGGCCATCGAGTTGAATCCGAAGGAGGCGGTGTACTACCAGAATTTCGGCACCACGGTGTACCTGTACCGTCGCGACGTGATGGCGCACTACGGCATCACGGACGAGCAGAAGGTGTTCGACAAGGCGCTCGGGCTCTATCGGAAGGCGCTCGAGTTGCGTCCCGATGATTTCATCATCGCGACCGATCTGGCCCAGACCTACTACGGCATCAAGCCGCTGCGCTACGACGACGCCATGACCGCTTGGCAGCGGGCCTACCTGCTGGCGGGCGATGATCTGGAGCGCCAGGGGGTGCGGGTGCACCTGGCGCGCATCCAGATGCAGGCTGGGAGACTCGGAGAAGCGCGCGCCGAGTTGGGCCGCGTGACCAACGCCAATTACACCGTGGTTCGGGAACGCATGCTGAAGACTATCGACGGCCGCGAACGCGGGGACGGAGGGGCCGTAGCCACGGACGTGAGTCCGCGCTGAACGGCGTGGCGAATGGGGATGCGGGAGCGGTGGAGCGAGCGCCGTCTGCACGACGGCGGCTACGGAGCGAGGAGTAGCCACGGACGTGAGTCCGCGCTGAATGGCGTGGCGAATGGGGATGCGGAAGCGGTCGAGTGAGCGCCGTCTGCACGACGGCGGCTACGGAGCGAGGAGTAGTCGCGGACGTGAGTCCGCGCTGAACGGCGTGGCGAATGGGGATGCGGGAGCGGGCGAGTGAGCGCCGTCTCACGACGGCGGCTACGGAGCGAGGGGGTGTAGTCGCGGACGTGAGTCCGCGCTGAACGGCGTTGGCGAGAAGGGTGAGCGGGAGCGGGCGAGTGAGCGCCGTCTCACGACGGCGGCTACGGAACGACGAAGTAGCCGCGGACGTGAGTCCGCGCTGAACGGCGTTGGCGAGAAAGGTGAGCGGGAGCGGACGAGTGAGCGCCGTCTGACGACGGCGGCTAGTGCGCCCGGCCGGTGGCTGGTCTAGCGGGATGAAAGGTTCCCGTCGGGGGCTTGTGACGCCAACCGTAGCCGAACCGCCAGGTCGGAACCGCAAGG
>JADLFD010000281.1 GCA_020845805.1 Verrucomicrobiales bacterium
AGACGGAAGGGGAGAGGTCTTATGACGCCATCCCTGGACGCGGAAGGGGGGCGTGTGGTTTGGATCACGGGGGCGGCGGGGGGGCTGGGAGTGGCCCTGGTGGAGGCGTTTCTTGAAGCGGGTTGGTGCGTGGCCGCGACCGGGCATCGTTCCGTGCCTCAGGGAACACCCGGGCCCCGGTTGTGGGTGGGGACGGCCGATGTCACGGATTCGGAGGCGGTACGCGCGACGGTGGGTGCGGTGCTGGAGCGTTGGGGTCGTTTGGATGCGTTGGTGAACAACGCGGGATGCCTGGCGGACGCCAGTGTGGCGACGATGACCGACGCCCAATGGGACCGGGTGTTGGATGTCCACTTGAAAGGAGCTTTTCGCTGCTGCCGGGAGGCCTTGCCGCCCATGGTGTCGGCGGGGGGCGGCCACATTCTGAACGTGTCGTCCCTGGCGGCGCGGGAGGGCGTGCGGGGGCAGGCCAACTATGCCGCTGCCAAAGCCGGATTGGTGGGGTTGACACTCTCGCTGGCGAGAGAGGTGGGACCTTCCGGCGTCTGCGTGAACGCGGTACTGCCCGGCATGCTCCCCACCGGCATGATCGCCGGTCTGGGACCGGAGCAGGTGTCGGCCCAGGTGTCCCGTAGCGTGTTGGGGCGGCTGAATGAACTGCGCGAACCGGCGCGCTTCCTGGCCGGGCTCGCGGCGCTGCGGCATGTCTCCGGCCAGGTTTTCGCTTTGGACGGCCGAGTGAGTCGTTGGGTTTGAACCGGAGACCGTCGTTGCGTGGCGGCAAGGGATCGCTAGCGTTCCACCCACCTGCGCATGTCGCCCCTCGAAGAACAGGAGATGTTGAGCCGTTGCCGCAAAGGCGACGCGCAGGCGTGGGAGCGCTTCTTCGAGGCATACTATGCGCCGATGGGCCGGTTCGTGTTCCAGGTGATCCCCGACGCCGCCCCGGAGGATGTGGAGGAGGTGTGTCAGGATGCGTTCCTGGCCGCGATCCGCTCCATCGCCACCTTCGAGGGCCGGAGTCAGCCGCTCACCTGGCTCTGTCGGATTGCCGCGAACAAGGCGCGGGATTTCCGCGACCGACGCCTGGCCGCGAAACGTGGCGGCGGCCGACTGCCCCTCAGCCTGGATGCCACCGGACCGGCGGGGGTGCCGTTGCCGGATCCCGTTTCGCCGGAGCGCGGTCCTGACCAGTCGCTGGCCAGCGCGGAGGAAATGGCCGACGTGCGCCGCGCTTTGGACACCCTGGGCGAGCCGTGCCGCGAGATGCTGGAGCTGCGGTATTTCGCCGACCTCGAATACCGCGAGATGGCCACGATGCTCGACCTCAACCCCAAGACCGTCAGCTCGCGACTCAGCCGCTGCCTCGACAAGCTGAGCGAGGCGCTCGCGCCGGCGGTGGAACGCGGCCGCGCGACTGGGCCGCGGGCGATGGCCTGAGGGCACCATGGCTGCCGAACCTCTTCATCCCGCGGAAGTGCGCCTGCGCGCCATGGCGCGAACCCGACAGCTCGCCGCCGGGGCGTTGCCACCGCTTTCGGACCTCAGCCGGCGCCGGTTGAGGGATGAAGTGGACCGTATCCAGGCGGGCGGTCACGTGATTCAGGACGCGGTGACGCGCCCGCGTGACGCCGGGCGATTCTGGCGCGTGGTGCTGGCTTGGGGGGGCGTCGGTGCGGCCTGTCTGGCTCTGGTCTGGGTGGTGCTCTTCTCGAACCGCCCGGCGCGCCCTTCCGTCACCCTGGCCAAATCCGATACCGCTGAACTCGACGCGGTCCTGCCGCCGCCGCCGCCCGCCGCCGCCGCGGAACGCTCTGTCTCCAGCGCGGCGGCTCCGGTCGATTCGTCGGCGGACGCCTCCGGCGTAGCCGCCACACCGACGATCGTCCGGTCGGCGGCGGTGGCCGAAGCGCCGGCAGTCGCGTCCTCCGCGCGCGAGGGCCGGTTTGATTTCGCGTCGGCTCAACGCGTGCGTCATCCGTATCGACTGGCGACGGGCGCGACTCCACCGCCCATCCTTGGCACCTTCGACATGATTCAGACGGGGGGTGGCATCGAGATCATCGATGCCGACGGCTCCACCTACTCCGGCCGGCATCCACGTCGTGCGCCGTCCGAGGAACGCAGTCCGGCGTGGACCTTCGAGGCGCGCGGATTCAGTCGGACCCTGGGGAAATCGGTGCAGATCACGGGCAACTTCGGCACCACCTTGAGTGCGGCGGAGCGCGCGGATCGGACGCGCGAGGGTTCGCGGGATGAGGCGGGTGAGGCGGCTGATGCCGCGACATTTTTTCGGCAGCGCGTGTCGGCCACGGTACTGGTCGACGGATCCTCCGTCTTCGAGGTGTTGGCAGATCCCGCGCCGGCTCCCTAAACGAGCACGACGACTCCCAAGCCCGCGACTCGGGGGGGTGCCTGGGAGGTTTGAAATCGTCTGCAACCTGGTTCGCGCTCGGCGGGTGTTGGAGCGCAGGCCCAACCGAGACGCACCCGCTCCAGGGATTTTCGTGTGGGTCGCCTGCTCCGAGTTCCCCTATGAACACGCTTCCTCTCTCCTCGAATTCTCCTTGCCCGGGTTCCCAGCGGTCGCGTGCGGACCGCAGTCGTCGCGAGTTCCTGGCGGCAGCCTCTCTGGCTGCGGGAGCGGCCCTGGCCCCGGGTTGGGCGCGCGCCGCGTCCGATCCCACGACGACGGAGAGCGCGGGCACCGCCGCGTTCCGCGGCCGGAACGTCATCGTGATTCGGTTCGGAGGTGGCGTGCGACGTCGTGAGTCGATCGATTCCACGCATACTTATGCGCCGTTCGTCGCGCGTGATCTCGCAGCTGAGGGTACGCTCTTCAAGGATGTTCAGATCGCGCAGTTCGAGGGGCTGAACACCAGCCATGGGGAGGGAACCCTGAACCTGCTGACCGGACGCTACGATCGCTACCAGGACGTCGAGCGCGGATTCCTCAAGGCACGATACGAACCCAAGGTCCCGACCGTCGCCGAATACCTGCGCAAGGCTTACGACGTACCGCCGCACCAGACGCTGATCGTCAATGGCGAGGACCGGCCCGACGAGGAGTTCTATACGTTCAGCAACCATGCCGGGTACGGCATCGATTTCCGTTCCAACGTGCTCAGCCTTTATCGCTACAAGCGATGGCTGTTCGCCCGGCAGATCCGCGAGGACAAACTCACCGAAACCCGGGTGCGCGACCTGCAGAAGCAACTTGAGAAGTGGGAGAAGTCAGATCCGCGATCGCGCGGACGCGATACGCAGGGCGCCGAGATGGAGCGGTTCTGGGAACGGTGGCGCGAGCACTATGGGGAATCGGGGTTGGTCAACCCGCGTGGCGACCGCCTGCTCACCACCCTCACCCTGCGCGCCTTGA